>CAZPSY010000217.1:0-3182 GCA_964589295.1 uncultured Ignavibacteriaceae bacterium | reverse complement strand
GTGCCCGTGGCTCACTATATTCATTAAAGGATTACAGGGTAAAAGTATCCGAGGATCTTATTAAAGAAGTAACTACCTTGCTTGGTGATGGATCTCTCCGTTTGAATTCTTAATCATTTGTAATAGCGCAAGTATGACGAATAATATTCCTGGTAAAAGTCAATAGTTTAAAAAATTTGTTTCACTTTTACCTATTTTGTATAATTGCTTGCAATGAAAGTTAAAAACATGTAACACGAATGAGTAAAAATAACAATTCAAAATACTGGGCTGTAATTTTAGGTGCTTCATCAGGATTTGGCGAAGCAACTTCGGTGAAACTTTCTGCAGATGGTTACAACATAGTCGGAGTGCATCTTGATAGGCAAGCCACAATGCACAATGTTGAAAAAATTATCAGCCAGATAAATAAAAATGGATGTGAAGCTTTATTCTTTAATGTAAATGCTGCCGATAGATTTAAGAGAAACGAAATAATTAACGAAATTAAGAAAAAACTTAATGGCGAACCTCTTATTAAAGTAACTATGCATTCATTAGCTTTTGGAACTTTAAGACAATTTATTCCTAAAGAAGAAGAGCAAGGCATAACACATGCACAAATGGAAATGACACTTGATGTGATGGCTCACTCTTTAGTTTACTGGGTGCAGGAACTTTATCTGAATAACCTTCTTGCTAAACAGGGAAGAGTTTTTGCCATGACCAGTTCAGGGGGGCGCTCATCAATTCCATATTATGGTGCCGTATCTGCAGCCAAAGCTGCTCTTGAATCTCACGTAAGACAATTATCGGTTGAACTGGGACAAATGGATATTTCGGTAAATGCAATTATGGCTGGTGTAACTGATACGCCTGCCCTTAGAAAAATACCCGGCAGTTCAGAAATGGTTAATATTGCTTTAAAGAAGAACCCGAAAAAAAGATTAACAACCACTTCAGATGTTGCGAAAGTAATCTCGCTCCTTTGTAGAGATGGAGGGGAATGGATTAGCGGCGGAATAATAAATGCTGACGGCGGGGAAGACATTGTAAGTTACGTGGGGCAAAATTAAAAATTGAACATTTATTAAAAGATAAACTCAAGGAATAATAATGGGACTAGTAGAAATAACAGACGACAATTTTGAAGCTGAAGTTATAAATTCAGATTTACCCGTACTAATAGATTTTTGGGCAGTTTGGTGCGGACCCTGTAAAATGATTGCCCCTATTGTGGAAGAACTGGCAACCGAATATGATGGGAAAGCTAAAATTGGAAAACTTGATGTGGATTCGAATCAACAAACCTCAATTAAATATGGTGTAAGAAGCATTCCTACATTATTACTTTTTAAAGGCGGTGAATTGAAGGATACCATAATTGGTGCTGTTCCAAAAACTAATATAGTTGAAAAATTAAATGCACAGGTTTAGTTTTTTTTAATTAAGCAGCTTTACGTTTCTTACCTAATTTAAGAAAAGAGATAAGTGTTTAATTGTCTTACAGTTTTGGATAATATAAATTGAAAATCATAAATAAACGGTTAACAAGCTAATTATTCGGTTTATATTAAATTTTAGCGGATTTTTATCTCTATTGACATTTTTCAAAAAAAACGTTAAGTCGGTATTGCAAACATTTATTATTCGAAAACTTGATATAAAACCAGGCGAGTGTTAATTTGGTAAAGTGTTTAAAATTTAAAAAAACTTAATACAAAGAATTGCGGGTCGCATTCTAAATAAAGTTTTCGGAAACCTAATTAATTACATTTCTTATAAAACTAAGGAGAGACAAATGATTAACAAAATTTTGTTACCATTTCTAATCTTATTTCTACTGCCTGTTACGGCCATTGCTCAAGAGGTATTGGAAGTAGAAAAGAAAGATGCAGAAAAAGTATACTATCTTCATAATGGCAAATTTACACCAAAGGAAGTGGTAGAGAAGCATAAAAAACCTATCCACAAAGATAATTTGAAAAGAAATATGTTTGGTGATATTTTACTTAGTCCGGATGATGCGGCTGATACACTCGGCTATAAAGATCTCTGGCTCACCGGTGTTCGTTTCGGATTTGAAGGTGAGGATAGAATGGTCCAGTGGTTTGTAGCCCCGGCAGATATGCGAATTATATCAGCTGGTCTTATGTGTACAAATAATGATGATACATCTGGTGCAGCACTTAAATTAGTTAATTTTGCCTGGACATATGAACAATTACAAAATCAGGTGCCTTTTCCGACATATTTAGGATATTACGAAGCAACCGGAAATGGTTTTCATGACGCAACTGCTTATCTGGATGATCCTGATAGAACGGGTGATTGGGTAGATAGTTCAGGACTTGGTTTAACCACCAGCCCATTCGGTAATGATCTGTGGAGTGATGGTGGGGAGGGATTTCCTTTTACACCATTACCAGCTGCTTCACCCTACGATACGCCATATATCTGGGTTGATTTTGCAGTTTTAGGTGAACCAGAAGTTTTAGCGGACCAAATAATTGGTGTTTCAACAAAGAATTTAAGGCCAATCCAGGGTGATGAGGTATTCATTCGTTGGTATGCGAGTGATCTAACGACTCTAGGTATACCTGGAACATTTAAATACTATTCAAATGAGCGAAACGGTAATGACTTCGGTTGGTGGGCGCGTGAATTTACCTGGGACTATCTTTTAGCTGTGGTTCTTACCGGCGACAGACCTCCGGATATTGATTCAGTCACAACATTTACAGGTACTGTCTCTAATGATCCAAGAACTGTAACAGCATATATTACTGATACAAATCCATCTGGAGGACCTGCGGGTGTTGCTAGTGCTGTTATAAAATATAGTATTGACGGTGGTGTGACTTATACGGACGTTGCAATGACTGGAACCGAACCTAACTATACCGGAGATATTCCCGGGCAGCCAGGTGGAACAGAAGTAACTTACAAAATTGAGGCAACGGATGTTGAAGGTAATACCAGTACTTCGTTAACGTATGTTTACTATGTTTTCGGTGTTATGAATGGTACAAATCTCGTTATATTAAATGGATATGAGGAAATAGATGGATTTCCACAGGATTTTTATTTTGGTGAAGACGTACAGACCGGACTTACCACATTTCTTTATGACGTATGGGCATATGGTCCGGTAGAAACTGAATTAGTAAATAGTTATAATAATATTTTTGAGATTTGGAACG
>CAZPSY010000216.1:0-3183 GCA_964589295.1 uncultured Ignavibacteriaceae bacterium | reverse complement strand
ATGGATTTTGGTGAAGTTGAACACGAAAATGGAACTATACACACTGCAATGAGAAATGGTAACAGTGTGATGATGAGAATTCAGCAATAAAAAATAAAAATATTTTTATGGAAGCCGCTCTTTGTAGCGGCTTTTTTATTTATTGAATCATCTCTTAACTATTACACCAATACGGATTTTTTTATCTATTTTTGAAAAAACATTTTAGTGTTGCATTCAATTTCAATTTATAAAGAAATATATTTACTTGCTTACCAACCTTTAAGGATTAACGGAAGTGGAGATGAAGATTGTGGAGGAGGAATTTATCAAACAAAATATGGAAAATGAGATAATTAAAGCAGCAAGTTTAGCTATTAAATTCAGATCAACTGATGGATTTACTAACTTTGGAAATAAAGTATATCCCCAATAAGGAGCCACATGAAAAAGATAAAATACGCACTTATAATTATTCTTTTGTTAGGCGGAGCATGGATTCTTGCTTCAATCCTCAGTTCCCAAAATAAAGATGATCTGCGTAAACCTGATGAAAAAAAAGTACCGAAAGAATCGGTTATAGAAGTAAAAAATGAGATACAAAGTTCTGTAATTAATACAAGCGGAAGAATGTATGCTTTTAATAAGGTAGAAATCTTTGCAGAGGTTACCGGTGTACTCGAATCAAGTTCAAAGAGTTTTAAAGCAGGGTATAGATTTAACAAAGACGATGTAATGATAATTATAAATTCGGATGTATATCTGAATACTTTACTTGCTAAAAAAAGTAATTTATTGAATCAGCTTAGTTTTTTAATAGCCGATGCTAAGGTAGATTTTCCCAATTCTTACCAAAAATGGAATGACTATCTTTCTAATTTTGATATGCAAAAACCATTAGAACCATTACCCGCTGACCTAAGCAAAAGGGAAACTCAATTTATAGCTTCACATAATATTTTAAGTTTATATCACGAAATTAAAAGTATGGAAGCAACTTTTAATAAATATACAATCAAAGCTCCTTACAACGGTATCGTTACTGAATCCAATATAAATCCTGGAACGCTTGTTAGAAACGGGCAAAAATTAGGTGAGTTCATTAATACATATCTTTTCGAAATGGCTACGCCGGTTAAAGCTGCTGACTTACGCAAGATATCAATCGGGAAAGAAGTTGAACTAACAAGCGTTGATAACGATAAAATCTATAAAGGAAAAATTGTAAGAATAAATTCTGCAGTTGATCAACAAACTCAGTCTGTACAGGTTTATGTTCAATCAAGCGAAAAGGGAATTTTAGACGGAATGTTTTTTAATGTTGCAATAAAAGTTCAGTCCGATAAAAAACTTGCACGACTTCCTCTTCAAGCTATTCATAATGGTAACCAGGTAAAAGTAAAAACAGATGAAAGCACCAAACTGGTTGATGTAACAATAATTGAAAAAACAGCAACTGATTACCTGGTAACAGGTTTGGAAGATGGTGTGTTAGTTGTTCTGGATGATTCGGCAATTTAAAAGATGACGGTAAAGTAAAAATCTTAATATGAAAAATCTGATTGAATATTTTGTAAAGCATCCTATCTTCGGTAATTCGATTTTGGCACTTATTGTAGTATTTGGGCTTTTTGCTCTGATGAAGACAAAAGTAACATTTTTTCCTGATCAACCCGCAAAATTTCTTACCATTACCGCTTCCTATCCGGGTGCATCGCCGGAAGAAATCGAAGAAGGGATTACACTTAAAATTGAAGATGCTATAAAAGGTTTAACCGGTGTTGATAGAACAACATCAACATCAAGTGAAAATTTCGCATCAATATCCGTTGAACTTAAGGATGGTACAGATGCAAATGTTGTTTTGCAGGATGTTCAAAGTGCCGTTAACAGCATAAGTTCATTCCCGGTTGGATTGGATAAGTTAAATATTTATAAGCAGGAACCGCGCGAGTTTGTGATCAGCATAGCAGTGAATGGAGAATTAAGTTTAGGAGAATTGAAAACTTACGGAAGGCGTATAGAACGAGATCTGCTGGCAAAAGATGGAATTTCAAAAATAAAACTTTCCGGATTTCCTGAAGAAGAAATTGAAGTAAGCTTTAGAGAAGATGATCTGAGAGCATACAATTTACGCTTCGATGAAGTTGCTAATTCTATTAGCGGCGCAAATGTTAAAATAACCGGTGGAAAAATTAAAGGTCTTCGCGAAGAATATTTAATACGTGCTGATAATAAAAAATATTACGCCGAAGAATTAAAAAACCATGTTATCAAAACCACTGCAGATGGTACCGTGCTTAGGTTAAAAGATGTAGCTGATGTTAAAGAAAAGTGGGCAGAAGATCCTAACAGAAGTTTTTATAACGGTCATCAAGCCGTAACTATTGAACTTCAAAAAACAAATGATGAGGATCTTTTTGATATTACTGATAAAGTTAAAGAGTATATGGCAGAGTTTAATGATAAACATGAAGATGTAAAGCTTGATGTAATACGCGACGGTTCAACTGTTGTTCGTGATAGGATGAATATACTTGAATTTAATGGTATGATTGGCGCCATACTGGTTTTACTTCTTTTAGGATTCTCGCTAAATCCACGCTTATCATTCTGGGTTGCAATTTCTATCCCGGTATCATTCCTGGGTATGTTTGTTTTGGGGCAGATGTATGGTTTAACTCTTAACGTTATGTCTTTGCTTGCTATGATTTTGGTTATAGGTATTTTAGTTGATGATGGAATAGTGATAGGTGAAAACATATATACTCATTATGAACGTGGCGAATCTCCTATTAAAGCTGCGGTTAACGGAACAATCGAAGTCCTGCCCTCTGTTTTTACCGGCGTAACAACAACAATTGTAATTTTTCTTATTTTCTTTTTCCTGCAGGGTGCTTTGGGAGATAGAGCCAGAGATTTGGCGTTCGTTGTTGCAGCAACTCTTATTTTTTCTTTAGTAGAAGGAATGTTCATTCTGCCCGCCCATATAGCACATTCAAAAGCTTTGCACAAAGAAGATGGCAAGAAGAATGGAATTCTTAACAAAACTGAAATGTTTATTTTCTTAATCCGGGACCGGGTTTACAAGCCCATTCTTAATTTCAGTATTAAACATCCTCTTGTAATTATTGCAATCCCAATAGCCGTGTTTATAGTAACAATTGGAGCAGTTAAGGGAAGTATAATTAAAACAACTTTTTT
>CAZPSY010000215.1:0-3228 GCA_964589295.1 uncultured Ignavibacteriaceae bacterium | reverse complement strand
GCTAAATTTATTAACTGAACTTGTTAACCTCATATTTGGGAAAAGTCACAAATTGCGCTCGCAAAAAATTGATACCTTCCCCCCGCCTTATATAAGATCAACCCTAAATTTCTGTTGTCGCCTTTAAAGTCTTCCCTCAAAACTTTTTTCTGTTTGTATGGATGTCAGTCTTTTTCATAATTGAGCCGGTAAACGCATGGTTAAAAAACCGTACGTTGTTTGAGCACATTTCTGTTGGAGATTGGAGACCAGTTTTCTCACTCTGGATCGGCTGCCTTATATGCGGGTTCTTCTGGGAGATGTGGAATTATCTTTCATATCCCAAATGGATCTATCATGTTCCTTTTGTAGATTTCCTCCACATCTTTGAAATGCCGCTTATCGGTTACCTCGGTTATCTTCCATTTTCGCTTGAGCTTTTTGCATTATATCATTTTGTAACCGGAATATTAAAAATAAAGGATTATGATTATATCAGGATTGTTTGAAATTGCCAAGCAACCAGCAGATTCTGTTAACTCTCATTTATCAAAATATTGCAAATTAAGGTAATCTAAAGTATTATTGAGGCAATCATTTTTTCAGATTAACCAAATTAAGGAATAAATATGGGTAAAGGAGATCAGAGATCAAGAAAAGGAAAAATTACCCGCGGATCTTACGGTAAAACCCGTCTTCGTACAAGAACTATTTTAAAGAGAAAAGGTGTTTTAGTTAGCACACCTCCTAAAAAGCAACAAAAGACTGAAGCAGTACCTGCTGCACCGCCGCCAGTAAAAATAGAAGAGAAAAAAGAAGTAGTTAAGGAAGTAGTTGAAAAAGTTGAGGAAATTAAAACGGAAGTGAAACCGGAAACTGTAGTTGAAGAAAAACCTGCACCGGTTGAAGAAGTACCAAAGGTTGAGGAAGCACAAAAGGTTGAAGAAACTAAAGTTGAAGTGAAAGAAGAAAAGGTTGAAGCTATAGTAGAGGAGAGGAAAGAAGAGCCGAAAACCGAAGAGAAAAAGGTAGAGACGCCGAAAGAGAAAGCAGAGACCAAAGCTGCTCCTAAAAAGAGAGGAAGACCTCCTAAAAAGAAAGAAGATAAAACCGAAGAAAAGAAAACTGAAAAAAAATCTAAAAAGAAAACTGAGCCCAAAGAGAAGAAAAAGTAATTGATTTTATGAGCCCCGCAATGCGGGGCTTTTTTATTTTCACTACTCATCCCAATTATTAATTCCAGGTATTTAAAATTATTTATTGAATTACTACCTGGTTATTTTCAGAATCTGTATCAGGAATATCCGGGCTTCCAAGTATTATTTCTTTAACAGGTTTATCAGCAGGATATTCAATTATAAATTCCTTATTTCCGTTCTTCCACACAGCTGCAGTGTGGTTTAGTTCAGCTTCAGCACCATCTTCAAAAACAATTTTTAGCTTGATAGGAATTGGAATACTTCCTACTTTACTTATAAAAACCTGTATCTTTTCTTCCTGCTGTTCCACACGGTCAATTGCTAGATCAGGATGACCGTGCTCAAAAAACCATGCATGCCAGTACCAGTTTAAATCCTGCCCGGTTACATCGTTAAAAGTGTTGTACATATCGTATGGCAATGGATGTTTACCATTCCAGCGTTTTATAAATCCCTGCAATGCTTCGGTAAACAATATATCCCCAAGAACTTCTCTTAGATAGTCGTACGCAAGCCCGGGTCGCGAATAAGATGCTGTTCTGTAAGAATTACCTTTTAAAAGTATGGAAGGAATCATTGGAGGCATTTCAGTCTCATCGCCTGCAAACCTTTGGTATCCGCCAACATTTCTTCTTCTTGGATAGCTATCTTCAGCCATCCTTTCCTGGAAATCAAAAGGAAGCATGACAGCCCACCCCTCATCCATAAAGGCATATTTTCTTTCATTTATTCCCATATAAAACGGAAAGTAAGTGTGTGCAATTTCGTGTGAAGTTACACCAACTGTTCCTGCAAGCGTACTCGCAGATCCGTCATTAATCATCATTGGAAATTCCATACCACCTGATCCATTAAATGCAGTTAAACAGGGATAAGGAAAAGGAACACCCGGCATTTCAAAAGAAAAATATTGAATTGATTTTTTACTGATATCAGCCACATCATAAAAATCTTCTGATTCCATTTTATATGCAGCATCAACAAAAACATTCCGGTTTGTTGTTCTGTCAACTTTAACACTAACTCCGTCCCAAAGGTAATGGTCACTTAATGCAAACGAAAAATCGGTTACATAATCTGCTTTAAATTTCCATGTATTAAATTCGTTTGAATTATTAAAAATATTTCCGCCTGCCAGGTCTTCTTCTTTAATGATTCTTACAACATCATCAGATTGTTGTGCAAGATTGAATCTTTCGAGATATTTTTCATTTAACAGTTCATCAGGATTTTGTAAAGTACCTGCTGCCCATACAGCAAAAGTGTTAGGAACTTTTATCTCAACTTCAAAGTTCGAGAAATCGTTGTAAAATTCCTGCTGCCCGGTGTAGTTATACCTGTCCCAACCATCAATATCATCGTACACAGCAACCTGCGGGTACCAGAAACCTATAAAAAATGTTGTAGAATCGTAAGCGCCCATTCTTATTTTTACTTTATCAGAGATAACCACATTCCAATCGATGGAAAGATTAAGCTGCGAATTAGGAGGAAGCGGTTGGTTAAGTGTTATTAGCAAGTTTGTACCACTGCGGTTAAACTTTTTATTGTCTTCCATGTCAACTTCTTCATTACTAATTATTACACGGCTTATCTGAACACCATCGTGTACCCCATCGGAAGGAAGCGGCCAATCGCGAGCTCCTCCTTTTTTAAGTATATCCTGGTATAACCTTATCACTATTCTTGATAAAGTATCGGGGCTGTTGTTATGATAAGTGATTTCTTCCGATCCGGTTAAAAGATTTTCCTGCGGATTAACTTCAACTTTTATTTTATAATCGGATGAATTTTGCCAGTAATTATCTCCCGGAATTCCGCTAAATGATCTGGTGCCCTCTTCGTACGCAGATTGAATATTTCTGGGCATATAAAGCTCTTGCTGAGCAAATAAGCCAAAGTATGGTAAGACAGAAATTAGAACGAGGATTTTAATCAGAGAGTTTTTAAGCATCGTGGTTTCCTGCTGGATTATTTTAATTGAATTGTTTCCTCTGAATTATTTAAAGAGTGATTGATCTTCACTTTTAAATTTATTTTTACCAAATCT
>CAZPSY010000214.1:0-3237 GCA_964589295.1 uncultured Ignavibacteriaceae bacterium | reverse complement strand
TCGGATGCCTTTCTAAAAAGATTTTTTCTCTTTTTGAATTTGGTTCTTTCACTTCCGGTTTTCTTTTACTCTGCATGGGAATATTTTGGTTCTGCAATAAAAGGATTAAGAAAAAAGATTGTAAATATTGATTTGCCCATCTCTCTTGGAATTTTGGTTTTATTTATCAGAAGTGCTTACGAAGTTATAAGCGGAACAGGTGCAGGTTATTTCGATTCGTTGACCGGATTGGTTTTCTTCCTTCTAATAGGAAAATTGTTCCAGGAAAAAACCTACGGTGCTTTGAATTTTGAAAGAAATTACAAATCGTTTTTCCCTTTATCTGTAACAATTAAAAAGGATGGAAAAGAAAAATCAATCCCTGTATCAAAGTTGATGGTTGGCAACCGGATATTCGTTAGGCAAAACGAATTAATTCCCGCAGATTCAATTCTCTTTAACGGAAACGGAAAAATTGATTACAGCTTTGTAACCGGCGAAGCAAAACCGGTTGAAAAAGTATCTGGCGAGATGATATATGCGGGCGGAAGACAGATTGGCGGCGCAATTGAACTTGAGGTTATTAAAAAAGTATCGCAAAGTTACCTTACACAACTTTGGAACAATGATATTTTTAATAATCCCGACAAGTCGGGAGAAAGTGATTTCACTCATTTCTCAAATGTTGTGAGTAAATATTTTACAGCCGTTATTTTGCTAATTGCGATTGGTGCTACATTGTTCTGGCTGCCGGTGAGTGCGGGGAAAGCAATAAATGTATTTACTGCAATATTAATTGTTGCATGTCCATGTGCGCTTGCTTTATCAATTCCATTTACACTTGGCAATACGCTAAGAATTTTTGGTAGGAACAAATTTTTTGTAAAAAACATCGCTGCGCTTGAAGAAATGGGACGGGTTGATACAATCGTGTTTGATAAAACAGGAACACTTACTAAACCAGGTAAATCCGATTTAACATTTAACGGCAAAGTGTTAACTCAATTCGAGCAGAAAATTTTAAAATCTCTCTCACGTAATTCCGTTCATCCATTAAGCAAAAAAATCTATTCTTCTTTAGAAGGAGATGATCTTTATCCCGTTACTAAGTTTGTGGAAACAACCGGGATGGGTTTGGAAGGCATTGTATTCGGACACACTGTAAAAATTGGTTCGAAAAATTTTGTAAGTGCTGATGAAGGTATTGATAAAGAATTGTCCATTCAAAAAAATGAAGAATCCTTTTCAACAAAAGTTTTTTTATCAGTTGATGGCGAACTGCTCGGATATTTCGAAATATCAAACTCTTATAGGGAAGGTATTGATGCAATTATTAATACTTTCACTAAGAAATTCAATCTCTCATTACTTTCCGGAGATAATGAAGGTGAGAAGCAAAATTTATTACGATTTTTTAATGATGAATCTCAACTATTTTTTAATCAATCTCCAGAGGATAAGTTTTATTACATAAAGAATCTTCAATCAAATGGAAGTAAGGTGCTGATGGTTGGCGATGGTTTGAATGATGCCGGCGCCCTTAAACAAAGTGATGTAGGTATTGCAATTACAGAAGATACAGGCAGTTTTTCTCCGGCAAGTGATGCAATTTTAGACGCTGAAAAATTCAATCTTTTACCGAAGTTTATTAGCTTTTCAAAAACAAGTATTATTATAATTTTTATTAGTTTTACAATCTCTTTTTTATACAATTTGATTGGATTAGGGTTTGCTGTACAAGGAATGTTATCCCCAATTGTTGCTGCCATTCTTATGCCGCTTAGTTCAATTTCGGTGGTAGTGTTTGCCACTTTATCTACTAATTTATTAGCCAGAAGGAGAGGTTTATTATCAGCGTTATAGTAATTCTTATAGCAGTAAGCTTATTAGTTGCAATCTCATTTTTAGCTGCATTTTTATGGGCGGTAAAAAGCGGGCAGTATAAAGATACGTTTACTCCTTCAGTTAGGATGTTGTTTGATGATAATGAGAATAAATCATCAGAAAATGAAAAATAAAATTTAATTCAAATCAGGAGAAGCCATTTATGGAGTTGGAAAAATTCAGTTACGATAATGTGATTGTTAAAAAGTTTGCTTTCGCCACATTACTCTGGGGAGTTGTAGGAATGCTTGTTGGTGTGCTTATTGCAACCCAGCTTTTTGCGCCTGATCTTAACTTTCAAATTCCTTTTTTAACCTTTGGAAGATTAAGACCATTGCACACAAATGCTGTAATATTTGCGTTTGTTGGGAATGCAATTTTCACAGGTATTTATTACTCTCTTCAGCGTCTGCTTAAAGCAAGAA
This sequence comes from uncultured Ignavibacteriaceae bacterium, assembly GCA_964589295.1. Taxonomy (GTDB): domain Bacteria; phylum Bacteroidota; class Ignavibacteria; order Ignavibacteriales; family Ignavibacteriaceae; genus JAZGGS01. The sequence continues at coordinate 949 of CAZPSY010000214.1, read as the reverse complement.
TGTTCAGCGATCTTTTGGGCAATATTCATTTTTGGGGATGGCAATTAATAATTGTTGCCGCAGCAATTACCTTACCGCTTGGTTTAACAACAAGTAAAGAGTATGCTGAACTCGAATGGCCTATCGATATTGCTATTACAGTTGTTTGGGTCATATTCGGTATTAATATGATCGCAACGATCTTAAAGAGAAGAGAAAAACATATTTATGTAGCTATTTGGTTTTACATTGCAACCTGGGTTACAATTGCGGTTCTCCATATTGTTAATTCCATTGAGATTCCCGTTACTCTATTTAAAAGCTATCCAATTTATGCGGGCGTGCAGGATGCCCTCGTTCAGTGGTGGTATGGGCATAACGCAGTTGCTTTCTTTTTAACAACTCCATTTTTAGGATTGATGTATTATTACTTACCCAAAGCTGCAAACAGACCGATTTATTCATATAGATTATCAATCGTGCATTTTTGGTCTTTAATTTTCTTATACATTTGGGCAGGACCTCATCACTTGCTCTATTCTGCTTTACCTGATTGGGCGCAATCTTTGGGAACTGTCTTTTCTATAATGTTAATCGCTCCGTCGTGGGGAGGAATGCTAAACGGTTTACTTACACTTCGCGGTGCGTGGGATAAAGTGAGGGAAGAACCTATTCTAAAGTTTATGGTGGTTGCTGTTACAGCTTATGGAATGTCAACTTTTGAAGGTCCTATGCTTTCACTGAAAAACATTAATGCCTTTGCACATTTTACTGACTGGATTGTTGCACATGTTCATATTGGAGCTTTGGGATGGAACGGTTTTCTTACATTCGGAATGCTTTACTGGCTTGTACCAAAACTTTGGCGCACCGATCTCTACTCTAAAAAACTTGCAAACGCACATTTTTGGATTGGTACCTTGGGAATTGTTTTCTACGCTTCTTCAATGTACTGGTCAGGTGTTGTTCA
>CAZPSY010000213.1:0-3243 GCA_964589295.1 uncultured Ignavibacteriaceae bacterium | reverse complement strand
AATTATGAGCGATAAAGTAACCACAATAATAATTGATGATGAAAAGTTAGCCCGTGATATAACCAGGGGTTACCTTGCCAAGCATCCTAATCTTGAAATCCTCGCAGAATGCGCAAACGGTTTTGATGCAATAATAAAAATCAATGAGCTAAAACCGGATATTGTATTTCTCGATATCCAGATGCCGAAAATTAACGGCTTTGAAATGCTTGAACTGCTTGAAGACCCGCCTTTAATTATTTTTACAACTGCGTACGATCATTATGCAATAAAAGCATTTGAAGTTAATGCAGCCGATTACCTTCTAAAACCATTTTCTGAAGAACGGTTTAACGCTGCTCTAGATAAAGCTTTCCTGCAGCTTCAGGATAAATTTAAACAGGACTCCGTAATTAAAAACATTATAGATCATAACGATAAAAAAATTGAGTTCCTTGAAAGAGTTGTTATAAAAGACGGCGCAAAAATTTCTATCGTTCCAGTTGAAAAAATAAAATGGATTGAAGCCCAGGATGATTATGTAATGATTAACAGTGAGCTTGGAAGATTTTTGAAACAAAAAACGATGAAATATTTTGAAAATCATCTTAACGAAAATTCTTTTATAAGGATTCACCGCTCTTACATTATTAATGTTGAATTTATCCAGCATCTTGAGCAGTCCGGTAAAGATTCTTACCAGATTATTTTAAAAAACGGAAAGCAACTTCCTGTAAGCCGAACAGGGTTGACAAAACTCAAGACAACATTATAAAAAAATTCCTTCCTTTAAATTGAAACTCATACTTAGGTTGAATATATTTGCTTGAAGCAACCAGGAGTATTAAAATGATTTTGGATAAAGACCTTCTCTCAATTCAGGAAGCCCGTAATTTAGCTGCAAAAGCAAAAGAAGCACAACAAGATTATAAACACTTCAGCCAGCAGCAGGTTGATAAGATTGTTAAAGCAATGGCAGAAGCAGGTTATGCAGCAGCAGAAAAACTTGCAAAGATGGCTTGTGATGAAAGCGGCTTTGGAGTTTACGATGATAAAGTTATCAAGAACCAATTCAGCACAAAAAATGTTTATGAATCAGTTAAGAACCTGAAGACTGTTGGAATTATTGGTGAAGAAGCTGATGGGAAAGTATTAAAAATTGCTGCGCCAATGGGAGTTGTGTGTGCTTTAGTTCCTTCAACAAATCCTACCTCAACAGCTATGTTTAAAGCTATAATATCTTTAAAAGGCAGGAATGCAATGGTTGCAAGTCCTCATCCTGCAACTGTAAAATGTATAGCTGAATCTTTAAATATTTTAATGGAAGCCGCAGAAAGCGCGGGTGCCCCTGCAGGATTAATTCAGTGCCTATCTGAACCAACAATTGAAGGCACAGAAGCTTTGATGAAGGATAAAAACATTTCAGTTATTCTTGCAACCGGCAGCACGCCGATGGTTAAAGCAGCATACAGCGCAGGCAAACCAGCTTACGGCGTTGGACCAGGAAATGTACCTGCTTTTATAGAACGAACTGCAGATTATAAAAAGGCAGTTGCTGATATCATATACGGAACTACATTTGATAACGGCACACTTTGTTCTTCCGAGCAGGCAATGATTGTTGATCTCCCTTTAAAAGAAAAAGTGATTGAAGAAGCTAAGTACCTGGGATGCTATTTTGTAAATGCAGAAGAAAAGGAAAAGCTGGCCAAAGCAATTCAAACCAACCTTAGGATAAATCCTGAAATTGTAGGAAAGACCGCTTCATTCATTGCAAACTATGCTGATTTTTCTGTCCCTGAAAATACAAAAGTGCTTTTAGCAGAATGTTATGAGGTTGGGAAAACCGAACCGTTATCAATTGAAAAATTATCGCCCGTACTTGCTTTCTATTCTGCTGATGGCTGGCTTGAGGGCTGCCATAGGTGTATTGATCTTCTGCAGTTCGGCGGCATCGGTCATACGATGGTTATTCATTCAAACGATGAACCGATTATTATGAAGTTTGCCCTGGAAAAACCTGCCTTCAGAATATTAGTAAATACTCCAGCTTCAGTTGGAGCTATTGGCTACACTACCGCACTTAAGCCATCACTTACTTTAGGACCGGGAACTTGGGGAGGTTCCATAATCTCAGATAACGTAACGGCGGAGCATCTTATCAACGTTAAAAGTCTTGCCTTCGAAACAAATCCTGTTAACAAAGGAAAAAGTGTTACTAAGTTTGATGTTCAAAAGTACAAAGGAACTAAAGACTGGTTTATGAAGGAGATAGAGGAAAGACTGAGAGAACGCGCAGGCAACCCGCCGTTAAAAGATTCTTATCAATACACAAAAGAAACTGTAAAGAGAGAAGAACCGAAACAGCCAGCTAAAGAAATAATTTACGGGGAAGGACTAACTGAAAAAGAGGTTCAACAGATAATTGAAGAATTTGAGAAATAACTTTTTCTAACAACCTTTTTTATACAAGCTTAATGACTAAACTGCGGGAACAAGTGAGAAAATTTTTGAACCACAGCTTCGGCAATTAAGTAAGCTGCCCCTTTGTGAGTTAACAAATCTGTATTAACAACCATGTGATATAATAAAGGATCTTCTATATCAACATTAAAATAAGATTTAATATACTTCTTCCTGTTCTCATCAGCCGTTTTAATATAAGCAGCAGTTTTTTTCTTAGTAAATCCCATTATATCCATCATATGCTCGATACGTTTTTCTAAAGATGCGATCAATCTTATGTGAAAAGTATTTTTAAGTTTGGAGGTAATAATATTAGCACCCCGCCCAACTATAATTACGTTACCCATTCTTGCTAATTGAAGAATCGTATCGGTAGTTTTATGGATTATTGTCCATTCCGCAGGTTTAAGACCCAGTAGTTCATTTACAGCTGCACTAACATGGTTATATTTTGTTTCATACATAAAATCTTTTATCTGTTCCGGCATATTATGATCTTCAAGAACTTTTTCAATCAGGTTTTTATCGAAGTAAGCCCACGATACATTTTCGGGAGCAGAGTATTCATCCAGTATTTCAATTAATTTTTCGCAAACGGGTTTAGCGCCTGCACCTGTTTGCCGGGATATAGTTATGGCAGGATAGAGATGCTTCGGTAAAAACGAAAGTGTAGCTTTTTCAGCGGTGTGCAATTCAATATACCGTTTGCATTTTTCATAAACGCCAACAGCCATAAATTATTTCCTTTTCTTTTTTCAGATTCCGAGAACGATTTAGATGAATTAAATATTAGTAATT
>CAZPSY010000212.1:1993-3259 GCA_964589295.1 uncultured Ignavibacteriaceae bacterium | reverse complement strand
CTCACATTCAATTGCGCACAATCGGAGAAATAAATTGAAAGAAAAGATTAGAATCGCATCAGGGCAGGGCTTTTGGGGAGATTTAATAGATGCGCCTTATCACCAGGTAACAAAAGGAGATATAGATTATCTAGTAATGGATTACTTAGCAGAAGTAACGATGTCAATCCTGCAAAAACAGATGAACCGGAACCCAAAACTTGGTTATGCACGCGATCTTCCAGAACTTATGAAAAAGATTCTTCCTGTCTGTAAAGAAAAGGGAATTAAAGTTATTACAAATGGCGGCGGTGTAAATCCTGTTGCCTGTGCAGATGCAATTTTAGCTGAAGCTGTTAACCTTGATATTGAAAAGATTAAAATTGCAGTAGTCCTCGGCGATAATATAATTGATTGCCTTGATGATATTATTGAAAAGGGTTGTGAATTGAATAACATGGAATCAGGCGAATCTATAATTAGTTATAAAGATAAAATGGTAAGCGCTAATGTTTACTTCGGCGCCATGCCAATTGTTGAAGCTCTTGAAAAAGGAGCAGACATTGTTATTACAGGAAGAACTACCGATACCGGCTTAACCCTTGCTCCAATGATTTATGAATTTGGCTGGGATAAAAAGAATTATGATTTAATGGCTGCAGGAACTGTTGCAGGACACATTTTAGAATGCGGTGCACAATCAACCGGTGGAAATTTTTTGGGTGACTGGCAATCAATAGAAAATTTTACAGAAATTGGTTTCCCGATTGCTGAAGCTTATCCTAATGGAGAAGTGATTATTACAAAACATGAAAACACAGGCGGGCAGGTTTCGTTTCATACTGTTGCAGAACAGCTTATTTATGAAATTGGTGATCCAACAGATTATATTACACCTGATTGTATCGCAGATTTTACTTCAATTAAAATTGAAGAAGTTGGCAAGAACCGGGTAAAAGTTTTTAATGTAAAAGGTAAACCGGAAACTGATTCTTACAAGGTATCTTGTTCATATCATAATGGCTACAGCACTCATGGTTCGCTAACCTATTCGTGGCCTCATGCACTAACAAAAGCGCAAAAGGCAGACAGGATTCTTAGAAAACGTTTAAAACATCTCAACCTTCAGTTTGATGAAATAAGAACTGCCTTTATTGGCTACAATGCCACTCACGAAACCTTAGCGCGGGAAATGGATGAGGATAATATAAATGAGATAATGCTTAGAGTATCTGTGAGAGCACAGGAGCGGGAAACAATTACACGCTTCGCTCAGGAGATTGCACC
>CAZPSY010000212.1:0-1893 GCA_964589295.1 uncultured Ignavibacteriaceae bacterium | reverse complement strand
TTTATATATTATCAAGTAAAAATAAAGTGTTATATATAGGAATGACTGACAGTTTATCAAGAAGAATCTTTGAACACAAAAAAGGATTAGTTGAAGGTTTCACTAAAAAGTATAATGTTAACAGACTCGTTTATTACGAGGTTCATCCAAACGTAAAAGAAGCCATTAAAAGAGAAAAACAACTGAAAAATTGGCACAGAGAGTGGAAGATTAATTTAATAGAATCAATAAATAAAGACTGGAAAGATCTTTATCCGGAAATAGCAGATCCACTTAAACTAATTTATTCATAAAATTGAAAGATGCTGAAATAAATTCAGCATAAAGACTAATGAAAATAAAACTAATTGATATAGCACACGGTAGAAGTGGAGATAAAGGAGATGCTGCAAACATTGGCTTAATTGCATACGATGATAAGGGCTATGACATCATAAAAAAATACTTAACAGCTGAAAGAGTAAAAAAACATTTTGAAGGAATTTGCCACGGCAAAGTAGAGAGATTTGAATTACCGAATTTAAAAGCATTGAATTTTCTTTTACACAACACACTTGGCGGGGGCGGAACTGTTTCCTTAAAACACGATGCACAAGGTAAAACACTCGCTGCAGCACTTTTAAGAATGGAAATTGAAATAGAAAGATAGAATGAAATGTACAACGAAGAACAAAAAGAATTAAAATCTTACCAGGATAGAATTGAAAATCTTCGGGGGTATCTTTGATGTTGATGGTAAGCTGTCACAAATCAAAGAATTAACAAATCTAACTGAAGCGTCAACCTTCTGGAATGATCAGAAAGCTGCACAAAAAGTTTTACAACAAATTAAATCACTCGAACACTGGGTGAAACTCTGGCAAAATGTTGATAAGAAGGGAAGTGATACATCCGATATTATCGAACTTGCCGCATTGGAAGAAGATGAATCATTTACTGAAGATATTAGGAATGAATTGGATGCTTTGGAAATCGCAGTTTCAGATGCAGAGTTTAAGAACATGCTCAGCGGAAAAGATGATCAACGGAACTGCATCTTAACAATTCATTCAGGTGCAGGAGGAACAGAAGCACAGGATTGGGCTGATATGCTTTTTAGAATGTATTTAAGATGGGGTGAGCAGAATAATTATAAAATGACTTTGCTGGATATACTAGATGGAGATGGCGCAGGAATAAAAAGTGCAACCGTTGAAGTAACTGGTGATTTTGCTTATGGTTATTTAAAAGCAGAAAACGGTGTGCATCGTTTGGTTCGCATTTCTCCTTTCGATTCAAATAAAAGAAGACATACATCTTTTGCCTCTGTATTTGTAATTCCTGAAGTTGATGATACAATTGAAATTGAAGTTAATCCTGCTGATCTTCGCATAGATACCTATAGATCCGGTGGGAAAGGGGGACAAAATGTTAACAAAGTTGAAACTGCTGTACGAATTACCCATTTACCTACAAAATTAGTAGCTGCTTGCCAGAGTGAAAGATCGCAAATGCAGAATAGAACAAACGCAATGAAATTATTAAAATCAAAGTTATACCAAAGAGAACTGGAAAAACAAACTGCAGAGCTTGATGAAGTTGAAAAGAGTAAGATGAAAATAGAGTGGGGAAGCCAGATTCGCTCTTATGTTTTTCATCCTTACAATATGGTTAAAGATCATCGCACAAATGAGGAAACATCAAACGTACAGGCAGTGATGGACGGGGAAATTAATTTTTTTATAAAAGCATACCTATTAAAATTCGCAGGTAATTAAGATCTCTTTAACTCATACTGTTTTGCAAGATTGGTTAATCTTCGCGGATAATCGGTTTGCATTCCATTAATTCCTTTTTTTATCAAACATTCCATTTCTTTTTTATCATTTATCGTGCAGCCAAAAAGAAAATTGA
>CAZPSY010000211.1:0-3261 GCA_964589295.1 uncultured Ignavibacteriaceae bacterium | reverse complement strand
AGCTGCTGCAAATTATTGCGGCAGCTTTTTTTTATGACTAAAATTATGAATGCTAAGAAATACTTTGAAGCAAATAAAAACCTTTGGAATAAACGCGTTGAGATACACAAAAATTCAGATCTTTACGATGTTGAAGAATTTAAAAAAGGAAAGTCTTCTCTCCAACACATAGAACTTGAAGAGCTTGGTGATGTAAAAGGAAAATCTTTACTTCATTTGCAATGCCATTTTGGATTGGATACTCTTTCCTGGGCAAGATTAGGAGCAAAAGTAACAGGAATTGATTTTTCTGATGAAGCAATTAATCTTGCAAAATCGTTAAATAATGATTTAAACCTGGATGCGAAATTTATCTGCTCAAATATTTATGATATTGAAAATCATCTTGATGAAAAATTTGATATTGTTTTCACTTCTTACGGAGCAATAGGTTGGCTGAATGATTTGAATGAATGGGGAAGACTTATCTCTAAATATCTTAAACCTGGAGGAACATTTTATATTGTTGAGTTTCACAATGTTCTTTGGATGTTTGATGCAGATTTTAAAGAATTGAAATATTCATATTTCTTTGAAGAAGAGCCAATTGCTGAAGAGAATCCTGGAACCTATGCAAATAAATTAGCTGATATTAATCAGATCGAGTATGGATGGAATCATCCATTAAGCGAAGTGATAAACTCATTAATCGAAAATGGTTTACAATTGGAATTTCTTCACGAGTTTCCATACAGTGTTTATGATGTCTTCCCAAATACTGGAAAAGGTGAAGATGGCTGGTGGAGGTTAAAAGGATTTGAGAACATTGTTCCGATGATGTTTTCAATTAAAGCGAAGAATATTTTATAGGGGCTTGATTTATCAAATCCTTTAATATTTTTTATTTTCCCATCTTCAAAATCTCATCCCATTCGTTTTTTGCTATTGGCATAACCGATAGTCTGTTACCACGCTGAATCAATCTCATACCCTTCAATTTTTGATTTTCTTTAATCTCTTTTATAGTTACAGGTTTTTCAAATTTTTCAATCAACTTAATATCTACCATATACCAGCGCGGTTCTTTTTGTAGCGCTGTAGGATCAAAATGTTTATGATCGGGATCAAATTGTGTATGATCGGGACAACCTTCTTTTACAACTTCGCAGTAACCAACAACTGCAAGAGGATCAGCGTTACTGTGGTAAAATAAAACTCCATCACCTTTTCTAATATCATCGCGGATAAAATTTCTTGCCTGGTAGTTCCTTATTCCATCCCAATAAGTTCTTTTGCCGGGGCTTTTATCTAAATCATCAATAGAAAATGCATTAGGTTCTGATTTAAAAAGCCAGCATTTCTTTGCCATTTAATTCCTTAATTATTTTTATACTAATCTAAACATAAAAACAAAATAGCAATTATTCATCACCACTCTTTTGTAAATTGCTATTCATTTTTTAGCTGGATATATTGATCTTAATTATGAATAGAATATGCAGAAATTTTTAACAATATTATTATTTACCGGGTTGATGTTTTCCCTAGCTGCACAAACGGAAGGAACATTTTCAATTGCGCGTTTAAAATATGGCGGCGGCGGCGATTGGTATAACGATCCTTCTGCAGAAGTGAACCTGTTAAATTTCGTTCAACAAAATACAAACATAAAAGTTGATGCAAGATACCAATTTGTGGAAATCTCATCTGAAGAAATTTTTTCTTACCCGTTTTTGTTTATGACAGGGCATGGCAACGTGGTTTTTTCTGAAGATGAAGTTGAAAGGTTGAAGCTTTATTTAGAGAATGGTGGATTTCTTTTTATTGATGATGATTACGGTTTAGATAATGCAGTAAGACGTGAAATCAAAAAAGTTTTTCCTACAAAAAATTTCCAGGAAATTCCCTTTAGTTATGGTTTGTACACTGTTGTTTACAATTTTGAAAGCGGGCCACCTAAAACACATGAGCATGATAAAAATCCTCCGCGTGGATTTGGAATTTTTATAGGAGAAAGGTTGGCAGTTTATTACACTTACGAATCTAATCCTAGTGATGGGTGGGCGGATGCCACTGTTCACAACGATCCTCTAGCAAAAAGAGAAGAAGCATTAAAATTTGGAACAAACATTATCGTCTGGGCGTTATCTCAATAATGGGAACAGATTCAAAATATTACCGGGAAATATTAAACAAACTAGAACGGTTTGTTCGAAAGGAACATGTTCATATAATTCTTTCGGGCGTTCAGCTGATGTTCATCGCCGTGGTTGCCAACTTTACTTTTTTTACATTCATTGAGTGGATTGCAAATCTTAATTCTGCATTCCGTACAATTCTATTTTTTCTTTTTCTGCTGCTCACTATTTCTGCATTTGCTTACCTGGTTTTGCTTCCGCTTCTCAGGTATTTTAAATTATTCAGAAAAGAAACTTACTTTGAAGCTGCAAATCGAGCTGGAAAATTTTTCCCATCTTTAAAGGATAATTTGCTTAATGCAATGCAGCTTGTAACCGAAAAGACCAGCGGAAGTTTTTATTCAATTAACCTGGTAGATGCAGCTTTCAAAAATGTTTACAACAGCTCAAAAGGAATTAAGTTTGAATCTGCTGTTAAGTTTGATAAAGCAAGAAAAATTCTCCCTTACTTCATAGGCTTGATGATTTTTTCAGTTCTGCTTTTGCTGCTGGCGCCAGGGATGCTTTCTGCTTCGAACCGATTGGTAAATTTTAATAAAGAATTTATACCACCTCCAAAGTTTATTTTTGAAGTTACTCCAGGCAATGCAAAAATAACACGTGGTGATGATATTTTAATTACGGCAAGTGTACTCGGTACGCCGCCAAAGGAAGTTTTCTTTGCTTTAAAAAATGAAGATGAAGCAGACTTCAATCATCAAAAAATTAATGCAGATTCAACAGGCAAATATAATTTGCTCTTAAGTTCGGTTAGAAACTCTTTTAAGTATTTTGCTTCTTCGGAAGAAATAAATAGCGAACTTTTCGAAGTCACAGTTATAAATCGTCCACTGGTAAATAATCTGGAATTGTCAATTATCCCGCCGTCATATTCAGGAATTTCTAAAACGGTTCAAAAAGATAATGGCAATGTAACATCACTTATTGGCAGTAGAGTTGAGTTAAATCTTTCTTCAACAAAAAATCTTACAAAAGCTATTCTTGAGTTTAACGATTCAACTGTTGTAGAATTAAATGTTACTGAAAACTCTGCTTCGGGTTCGTTTACTGTATGGAAAGATAATAACTATAAAATAAAATTGAT
>CAZPSY010000210.1:0-3265 GCA_964589295.1 uncultured Ignavibacteriaceae bacterium | reverse complement strand
AGTAAAATTCCAGGATGATAAACTGATCTATCTTGATCAGACAAAACTTCCGCTTGAAGAAATCTATATTGAAACAGATGATTACGAACGCATTGCTGTTGCAATAGAGTGTCTCGAAGTTCGCGGTGCCCCTCTTATAGGCATAATGGCAGCTTATGGGCTTGCACTGGCATTAAAAGGGAAAAACAATTACAGCGAAGCTTTTGAAAAAGCTTTTAACAGATTAGAATCCACAAGACCAACTGCAGTAAATCTATTCTTCGCGCTAAACGAATTAAGAGGTGTTTATAATTCCAACAGCTCTTCAAGCGATCTTTACACAGCACTTTTAAATAAAGCAAAAGAAATTCATCAAAAGGATGTAGAATTTTGCAGCAAGATTGGTAGGAACGGTTTAAGTATTTTTGAAAAAAAATCTAAAGTGTTAACTCACTGCAATACTGGCAAGCTTGCCACAGGCGGCGATGGAACTGCATTCAGTATTATTAAAACCGGATTTGAAAACGACCTGGTGGAATTCGTTTATGCAGATGAAACCCGTCCGTTGCTTCAGGGTTCACGGCTTACAGCTTTCGAATTGAGTAAAAATGGTATTCCTTTTGCACTGCAAACTGATTCTTCAGCCGCTGAACTTATGAAGCAGAACAAAGTTGATCTTGTGGTTACAGGAGCGGACAGGATAGCACTTAACGGAGATTCAGCAAACAAGATTGGAACGTACACTCTCGCAATCCTATGTAATTTCCACAACATTCCTTTTTATATAGCAGCACCTTCCACCACGATTGACCGCGATATAGCTTCGGGTTCAGAAATTATTATAGAGTACCGCGATAAGAAAGAAATACTTACTTTAAATGGGCACAAAATTACCTCAGAAGAATACAATGCTTTTACACCTGCATTTGATGTTACACCATCTCACTTAATTAAGGGCATCATCACGGAAGAAGGCGTGTTCACTTTCCCTTATAATTTTATACGATGAGCGAAATAATAGAAACCGAATCCGTTGTTCTAAGTAAACTTGCTTACGGCGATTCAAGCATAATTGCGGATTTATTTACCGAAGATTATGGAAGAATATCAGTGATCGCTAAAGGCGGACGATCACCCAAATCTAAATTCGGGTCACTAGTAGATCCACTTAACCACTTGCATGTAGTTTTTTATAAAAAAGATTCAAGGGATGTTCAACTTTTATCAAGTGCAGAAATCTTAACACATTTTCCGTCTTTAAAAAATGATCTGCAAAAACTTAAATATGCTTATGCAGTGATTGAACTTGTAAAAAACCTTATGGCAGAGCGCGAGGTGAACAAGCAGGTTTTCAAGGGAGTTGTTAGAATCTTATCCCGGATAAATTCATCAAACGAAAAACCGGACATAAGTTTCGGAAGATTCTTTTTATTCTTCCTAAAAGAAATTGGTTATGAATTCCAGGTAGAAAGGTGTGCGGTTTGCAATGGGGCAGATTTTTCCAGTTTAAGTTTGTACTATAATTTTGATAAAGGTTTGATATGCGGTAAATGCACTAAAGAAGCAGTTGATTTTTATGAAATTAATTTGGAACTTTTTCAATATCTTAGTTGTCTAAAAGCAAACATATCTGCTGATAATTACAGTGATAAAACTATTGATAATGCGAACAGTCTGCTTGAAAGACATCTTAAATATCACGTCCCTGATTTTAAGGGAATTCAATCTTTACAAATAGTAAATTGAGAGGTGAAGCGATAACAGTTGATACTTTTTTAATGTTCAGTTAATATGAAAATAAAATATCGGAGGAAATGAAATGAAAGCCAAAGGAATTATTGGAGCAGCTTCACTTTTAATAATCGGAGTATTGTTTGGTGCAGTACTGGTTTCAGGATTCGGACTTGTAAGACCAAGTTTAGCGGATGTTAATCTTGGTGCAGAAGAGCCGCCGGTAAACCTTGATGCCGATGCATCATCGTTTAGCCAATCTTTTATTGAAGTAGCAGAAACCGTTACACCCACCATTGTACAAATTACCGTTGTTTCGGAAAGGCAAAACCCACATGACGATTTGTTTTTCTTTCCATTTAAAGACATGCCACAGGAACAGCGTGGTTCAGGAAGTGGAATTATTATCTCAGAAGATGGTTACATTATAACAAATAACCACGTAGTAGAGAATGCAAATAAAGTGTCAGTTGGTTTATATGATAAAAGAAGTTTTGATGCAACAGTCATTGGAACCGATCCTTTAACAGATCTTGCTGTTATTAAGATCGATGCCGAGAATCTGCCTGTAGCGTACTTAGGTGATTCTGATAATCTTAAGGTTGGTCAATGGGTAATGGCAATCGGTAATCCGCTTTCACTCTCTTCAACTGTAACGGCTGGAATTGTTAGTGCAATTGGAAGGGGGCAGCTTGGATTAATTCGTGATAGCTATGGTGTTGAGAATTTTATTCAAACTGATGCAGCTATTAACCCAGGTAACAGCGGCGGCGCTCTTGTTGATCTTTCAGGTTCTGTAATTGGCGTAAATTCAGCAATTGCTGCAGGTGGTGGTGGTACTTATATAGGATATGGATTTGCAATTCCTATCAACCTTGCTAAAGCTGTTGCAAAAGATCTTATTGCGCATGGTAAAGTTAGCAGAGGTTACATAGGCGTAAATATCGGGGAAGTTGATAATGCCATTGCAAAATCACTTGGGATGGATAAACCAAGAGGAATTATTATCCAGGGTATTGTTGAAGGCAGCTCTGCATCAGAATCTGATTTAAAAGCCGGTGATGTTATTCTTAAAATTGATGGTAGGGAAGTTAACCGACCTAATGAACTGCAAAGTTATGTTGCAGCTAAAACTGCCGGTACTACCGTAACTCTGACATTATTCAGAGATGGTGAGGAAATAGAGAGAAACGTAACTTTGAAAAAAAGAGAAACTGAAGTATCTACAGAACCGGTTTCGGATAAAAAAAATGAAGAGAGCAGCAATAAATCCTCAACTTCAACCGCTTCGTTTGATAATATAGGATTAATTGTTAAAAATCTTACAGATAAGGAACGCTCAGATTTTAATATTGAAAATGGAGTTCTCATAACCGATGTAAAGGCGTTCAGCCGTTCAGAAGACCAGAGACTGTTTACCGGGCTGGTTATTGTTGAAGCAGATAAAACCCCTGTTAAAAATGTTGATGACCTTTCTGATATGATTGAAGCGAAAAAAGGGTCTGCATTACTTATTAAAGTTATTGATAACAAGGGTAATACAAGGTTTGTTGGA
>CAZPSY010000209.1:0-3273 GCA_964589295.1 uncultured Ignavibacteriaceae bacterium | reverse complement strand
CTAATTAAGAAATTATTTTAAAAAGTTATAAAAATATTTTTCAATCTTATTTATTTATGATTATTTTGTATTTGGGTTGCAGGTTGAGTTAATTTATCATCCTGCAAGGTTTATTATTAACAAACTTTTCGGAGGCTACTAATGGACGATTTTGGCGGCATACTGTTTATTCTTATTGTTATAGCACTTTCACTTTTTTTAATTGTTTCTTTGTGGAAAGTTTTTGTAAAAGCCGGGCAGCCGGGTTGGGGTATTTTCATCCCAATTTATAATATATACCTCTTGCTAATGATTGCTGGCAAACCCGGATGGTGGTTAATATTATATTTAATTCCTTTGGTAAACCTTGTGATTGGAATCCTCGTATCTATAGATATTGCTAAAAATTTCGGTAAAGATTCTGCATTCGGTTTAGGTTTAGCATTTTTAGGTTTCATCTTCTATCCAATTTTGGCATTCGGAAGTGCAACTTATAATAAGGTTAATTAATCTAGTTTAAATTCTGAATGGAATTTGGCTGGCTATCTGTAATACCTCCTGTATTTGCAATTCTTCTTGCAATTAAAACCAGGCAGGTTTTTATTTCGCTCTTTCTTGGAATTGTTGCGGGCTGGATAATCATTTCCGGCGGCAATGTTCTAACCGGGATCGAACTTTCAATCCAATCCATAATAGATGTATTTAAAGATGCAGGTAATACCAGGGTAATAATTTTTTGCGCACTAGTTGGTGCGCTTATTACCCTAACGCAGGCAAATGGGGGAGTTCAGGGTTTTGTTGATTTAATTCAAAAGAAAAATATTGTAACTAATAGGAAACGCGCAACCGTAGTTTCATTTTTAGTTGGCTGCAGTGTTTTTATTGAATCCAGCATTTCCATCCTTGTAACCGGTACTATTTTTCATCCAATTTATGAAAAGTTTAAAATATCCCGCGAGAAGCTTGCGTACATTTGCGATACCACATCATCACCAGTTTGTATTCTTATTCCACTAAATGCGTGGGGAGCATATGTAATCTCACTTTTAGAGAAGGAGAATATTCCCAACTCATTTTCAGTTTTTATTAATACAATCCCGCTTAACTTTTACGCAATCCTATCAGTTCTGTTTGCAGGATTTATTGCATTCTCTTACAAAGATTTCGGTTCAATGAAAAAAGCAGAGAAGAGATCGGAAGAGACTGGAAAAACAATTGCCGATGGTGCGCTGCCTGTTGTTTCGGAAGATGTTAGTTCCACCAAACCAAAGAAGGGCATTCCGCATAGAGCGTTGAATATGATAATTCCAATAATGGTTATGATTGTTATGATGCCTGTAAGTTTGTTAGTTACAGGTAATGGCGATCTGACAGCCGGTTCAGGTTCAACATCGGTTTTATGGTCTGTACTCTCGGCAATTACTGTGGCTGGGATTATTTCTCTTTTCCAAAGATTATTAAATCTAAAAGAAGTGATGGATTTTACACTTAAAGGAATTGCAGGACTTATACCGCTTGCAATTTTGATGACTTTGGCATTCTCTATTGGTGATACCTGCCGAACACTTGGAACCGGAGAATATGTTGCATCAGTTTCAAGTGATTTTCTATCTCCCGCCGCTATCGCACCGATATTATTCATCACTTCAGCTTTTATTGCATTCTCCACAGGAACAAGCTGGGGAACTTTTGCAATAATGATTCCTATTGCTGTACCAACTGCACTTTATATGGATGTATCGCTTTCACTTTCAATTGCTGCGGTTTTAAGCGGCAGCGTTTTTGGCGATCACTGTTCACCGATCTCTGATACTACAATAGTTTCATCAATGGCTTCTGCCTGCGATCATATTGATCATGTTAAAACGCAAATACCTTATGCGTTAAGTATGGCAGCGATTGCTGCAGTTTTATTTTGGGTTGCAGGGATAATCTAATCTTTGTGACTTTACGTCTTAGCGAGAGAAATATTTTAACGCAATGCCGCCCAGTACACAAATATGGAAGCAGATTAAAAATGCTTTTAGATTTATCAATCTTTCATCGCTAAATTTGTAAGTCAGTCAGTCAGTCAGATAAAATTCAAATGAAAAAAATAAATCCACTTTTAATTATTATTGTCCTCTTCTTTTCTACGTGTAATGCCCAGGAAGAAGATACTCTCTATGTTGCCTTCTGGAACCTGCAAAATCTTTTTGATACTGTTGATGATCCGGAAAAGAATGATGAATCATTTCTTCCTGATGGAGATATGCAATTCACTCCGGAAAGATTAGATAATCAAATGTACAACCTTTCCCGTGTAATCCGTTCGATGAATAATGGGAATGGACCTGATCTGCTTGGAGTTTGCGAGGTGGAAAACCAGGCAGTGTTAGAAAGAATGGTAAATAAATTCTTACCCAAATTGGATTATAAAATTGCTTACCTGGAATCTCCCGATAATCGTGGGATTGATAACGGGCTTCTGTACAAAAAGGATAAATTTAAACTGCTGAACTTGCAGGCAGATACAGTTCATCTCTCCGATGGCTGGCCAACAAGGTTAATCTTTGGAGTAAATTTATTAACTGAAAGTGATGAAAAGCTAACCGTATTTGTTAATCATTGGCCATCAAGGAGCGGGGGACAGGAAGAATCTGAACCAAATAGAATTGCAGCAGCGCAAACTTTAAGGGGAGCGGTTGATAGAATTTTTAATAAAGATGTTAATGCAAAAATTATAGCGATTGGAGATTTTAATGACGAACCGGTGAACATTTCTGTTTTAGAAACTTTGAAAGCATACCCTCTAAAATGTGATTCACTTCATGCAGAATTTGAAGAAGAATCTGTAGGTGAACTCTATAATCTATCTTACCCCGCTTTTGAAAGTGGCTTTGGAACATATAAATACAAAGATGACTGGAATATGCTTGACCAGGTAATTGTTTCTGGATCACTTATAACAAGTGAAAATTTCTTTTACTTATGTAACTCATTTGAAGTTTATAAACCGAATATCATAGTTACTCAGTCGGGTAAGTATAAAGGAGCTCCATTCCCAACTTATGGTGGAAGAAGGTATTTAGGTGGTTACAGCGATCATTACCCTGTAATTGCAAAGTTTATTGTTAATAATATGGATGAATGACCAGGGAATTGGTCTGAATTGCAGATGGTTAGTAAGCGATAAAATTATTTGAAAATATTTTATAAATAGTAACTTTTTTTCAATTAATATTTATAAATTTACGCTACGTCTTTGGATTGAATAAGTTCCAATTCAATTGTTAGATAAGATTATATCTTATC
>CAZPSY010000208.1:0-3303 GCA_964589295.1 uncultured Ignavibacteriaceae bacterium | reverse complement strand
CAGTTATTGCTTCCCATGCGCTGGTTGTGGGAATCCAAACCATATTATTAATTCCATCGGCGTTTCCACCCCACACTTCAGAATTAGGATAATAGTTTCGTGTATAGTTAATTTGTTCCAAAGCACTCCAGGTATTAAAACCATTTTGTACCTCATCATCATAACTCAGACTTACTAAAGAATTAGCCACCTGATAATCACCGTTTCCATCCTGCCAATGGAGCGGAATTCCTGCAAGAGTCGTGTTGACTAAATAATGGTCACCTTCATCTGTGGCTCTTTCAATAGAGGCAGAAAATTCGGAAGTGCTTAGCGGATTACCGCTAATGTCAAGCCTGGTTGCGGTAGCGCTAATCACTTCTCCATCCAACTCAGGAAGAACTGCGTCTTTTAGATTAGCAAGAAAATCTGCGTTACCGGTTATATCAAAATCGTCAACCGTTAACTCCATCTCGCTCAGGAAACGCTTTCCTTCTCTGCTAGTACTCGCACTTGAGTTAGCAAAAAATTGAATTTTATAACTATCAGGGGTACTGTTAAGAGTTCCCTGAATTGCGGTTCCACCCTTTATTTCAGGCAAGGCAGTCTCATCCTGCCAGGTGTACATAATGTTCAGCATTGGGTATTGTTGTGAATCATTTGTACCAGCAGCTAACTCAATTCCCAGAGTTGCGTTACCATAAATAGAGTTATTTAAAATTGAATTGTTATTTCCTGTCGCAACAAAAACACCAGAAGCACCATTGTTAAAAACCAATTGATTACTAATATTATTCCCACTTCCATTTATAACTATACCATTGCCAACATTGTTTGAAATCGTATTTTCATCTGTTAATGTAAAGGCGGATGTATTTAACGCTATTCCAGAGATAGCATTTCCTGAAATTGTATTAGCAGATAGAATACTATTATTTCCACCAGAAGTTATTAAGACTCCAACACCGCCATTATCAGAAATTATTTGATTACTAACAGTATTTCCACCCCCGTTAATAATTATGCCATCGCCTACATTATTAGAGATATTGTTTTCTTGGGCTAGTGCAAAATTGGAAGTATTTAATTCTAACCCAACAATATTTCCCGAAATTATATTGTCTGATAAAATTGAATTTCCAGCACCATTGGATATGTTAACACCAACATTCGAATTAGAAAAAACATTGTTAGAAACGTTGTTGTCCGGAGAACTTATATTAATTCCTGTGATATGATTTGATTCGATATTATTCCCTCCAGCGGAAGTAAGTATTAAGCCATATCCCGTTGAACTATTAATAGAAAGTCCCTGTACCGTACTTCCTCCTCCGGTAATCGTCAAACCACCATTAGCACCATTTATTTGAACCACAGGTGAACCAGCATATCCACTCTGTACAGTTGCATCTAAATATACCTGCTCGGTTATATTTGGTAAAGCTGTAGCAGGTTGAATTATGTAGGGTGCGCTTCCGGGAATATAGAAATAGATTATCTGATATCCCGGCAAAGCATTTGCTTCCTGTATTGCAGCTCTAAGTGTTACCTCTCCATTTCCAGCATCAGCAGTTCCATCACCTGGAAGAAGATCCGGTGCATCACCGGTTGAGTTTACGACTATGAAAGGTGGGTGTTTGCTGTTTACAATCTCATCAATGTTGTAGACCCTAAGATGATTATTATAATCAGATCGATCTTCAAGTGATTTGATACCATTGAAATAAGAAAATTCTGTAAAAGACCAGCGTCCGTTAAGATATTCTGCAATTGATTGAGGAAAGTTTTCAGATGGAGTACCATTACCACCGGAGCCATTAATATTATTGGCACCTAGAGCAAATCTCCAAATTCTTACTTCATCCATCAAACCTCGAAACGTACCTTCTTCAGATTTTCCAATATACAGTCCGCCATTTCCTGAGGGATGACCAGCACCAAGAGTAACACCAGATTGGGTTGCAACCAAATCTCCACCATAGTAGAGCTTTAAATTGTTGCCATCATAAGTAGCAGCCAGATGGACCCAAGAAAAAGCGGGAATAGGGGATTCATTAATTGTGCTTATTTCTGTAACTCCGTTCCCAATAGAGAAATACGCAACTCTATCTTTTATATAAAGCGAGAAGGTTTCATACCCATCGTTAAAAGATCTGTATACAATTGGCATTTTAACACCAAGGTTCTCTCCTATGAGATATACCCAGGCTTCTACAGATATGCTGTCATTACTAAATGATGGATTATCAAAATAATGATATGCGGATTGGTTAGCATCTGTCGTTATAGCATTGCCGTCAAGTATTTCAGCATAACCAAATTCACCATTAAACACATATGAATTATTGTTAGATTGCGCAAAGGTGTTTTGGTATGCAATAATAGTTGTTATTAAAAATGTTAAGTAACATATTCTATTTATAAAATTCTTCATTTTAGCCTCTGATATTTTTGGTAAAGGTTTCAACAGTAAATTGTTTATTAGTCATTTACGTAGTTTTTTATTTGTGCCTTAAGGGAATTGATTTGCACATTTGAAGTTGTAACCTTCTCCCCGGTTTTTGGATCGTCGATGACACTGATTTTTCCGTTTTCTCCATTAAAGACTTTGTAGTCGGAGTTCTTGTTATCTTTTTTCAGGAAGACTAAAACCTCTTCGTTGTCCTGAAACCTTGGCATATGAGAATACATTTCTCCAACATCACCAACCTCACCACCAAGATAAGTGACTGTAATTGAACTGCCATTATTAATACCCTTTAAGTATTCATCAACCTGAATTGTTGCTTTGGTATAAATACGAGTGTTGTCATCATTCCAGCTTGAAGATTGTTGAGTAACCTTGCCAGTAATGATAACATCAGCACCGACAGATAAATCCTGAAGCCCAACAGCCATTTGCTGAGCAAAAGTTGTGGAATAAATTCCGCAGACAAGAATAAGCCCGAAAAGTAAACGTGTTATAGGCACATGCATAAAGTGATCCTTTCTAAAAGAATTAATTGATCAATAATTATTATTAAAATATTTTAAGATTTGAAGGTAAGCGGAAGGTTTAATTCCGAAGTTACTATGCAAAGGAAATTGAATCCATTATACAATTTGAACCGCTTTTTAGCCAGGTTTCAATTGTAATTTATTAATTCAACTCTTTTTTCACCCAATATAAATTTTTGGTTATAGAAATATTCTTGCTTAAGAATTAAATATTATACCGATTAGCTTTATCAATCGATATTTCTTGAAACAATTATAAACAATGCTTAAGAATAATATGGTATTAATTGATAAAAAGCAACTATAGTTTTGTGTAAATTATTTTGT
>CAZPSY010000207.1:0-3361 GCA_964589295.1 uncultured Ignavibacteriaceae bacterium | reverse complement strand
GGAGAATATTTTAGACTCAGTACTTATTACGGTAACCAGATCTGCTATTTTGAAATTACCGGACAAAGTAATATCTGCAAGATCTGAAATAACATTTATCACTCTTTGGTCAGCTTCATTTCTTATATCAACAATAGCTCTTGTGCTGTCAATTGTCAGTCCCCTAATTGTTGAATTCTCAATTATCAAACTTGCAAACAAGTTCAAATCATCCTGGTTAAAGTTTTCACCTTCACCTTCAAAAGAAAAATTAAGGTTGCTTGGAATGTCAGCTTCACCGGAAAACGAACGGATATTAAACCCATTTAAACCGGCATTAAATTTATACGATGGTTTATTCTCATCAGTTATATCCAGATTAACATTTATCGAACCATCTGCATCTCTGGAAACAAATGAAAGATCGGCTTTTATAATTCCCCTGGAGCCATCCGCTTCAATGTCAAGGTTTTGAAAATAATTACCATCAATGGTTGATCCATCACCGTTTAGTTTGATTTGTGCAATAATATTTTTGGGAGATAGACCAATTCCTTTTAAAGACCCTTTGCTGTTCAGATTGGATGTTATGCCGGTGAAAGGTGAAATATCAAAATTCCTGGTCCCAATATTTATATCATATTCAAATTCTTCTTTTTCAAGATTAAGATGTGCGTTTGCAGTTATATTTCCTTTATCTGTTTTTAGTTTTATCCTGCTGTTAAAATTCAACGGGCTGCCTGCATAAGATAAACTATCGAAAGCTAATCTTCCCAACTCTTCATAAACGGGCAAGTCAATAGTGTGTAACAAATTATTAGCATCATATTGGCTTATATATGAATCTGTAAAAACAGTATTTATTATCATTTTATCTCCCCCCGTAATGTTCCTAAGCTTACCGGTTGCTTCAAGCCGGGAATCCGGAAGTTCAACTATAAGTTTTTCAAGATTCAGGTTGTTCAAAGAGCCGCTAGCACTAACATGGGCTGTAACTTCTCCTTTAAGCAGATAGGTAGCATCAATAAATGACGTGAGGTTATCAAAATTAAAACTAGTTGCAGCAAGATCAACCCGTATAAATGCATCTTCAATTTTTCTGTCTTTATCTTCACCCAGCAGTTTATAATCTGATATTGCAGCACTCAAGGAAATCTGCGATCTATCAGTTACAAGGTTAAAATCAGTAATGCCAGCTTTTTCATCAATAAAAAGAAATTTTCCTGATAGATCATTTAGTTTAAAATAATTAAGATTTGGTTTAGCACTTAAGTTATTAATTATTATCTTAAACTCACTCCCTTTTATATCAGCAAAAGCTGCAAGCGAAAGATTAAGGTCATTCACCCTTAAATCATCGAAGTTGATAACATCGTAAAAAGCATTGCTGTTTTTATGGTTATAAGATTGAAGATTTAGATTAACATCGTTTAATGAGAAATCAGCCACCTCCAATTTCCAGTTAAATTCCGAAGATTCCTCATCCTCAGGTTCTTCCGACGGTGGAACTAACCTGCTGATATTCAATTTACCATTTGCATCTTTTAGCAATGCAATGGTCGCATTTTTAATTCCAATTTTTCTAATGTAAATAATTTTAAATAGAATTTTAAGCGGACTGGTTTTTACTTCAATTTTTTCCGCATTAAGAATTGTATCTCCTTTAAGTGTAAGAGTTGTGTTGTTAAGTATAAGTGATGTGAATACGGTTCCATCAATCCCTTCTATGAATAACTCTCCGTTGGTGGAGGAGTTAACCTGATCAATAACTGTTTCGCGCAGCCAGTTGCGGAAGGTGGAGGTTTGTGTTATAGCAAAGGTGATCATCAAAAGTGCGATTATTCCTACACCAAAATAGATGAACACATTTATGATCCTGCGGTAGAGGGGTCTTTTTACTTTTGGTCCTTTTCTGAATAACATTCACACTCCAACTTCTCACTTAGAATATCTGCTGGTGATCAAATCGATTATTTTGGAGGTGGATTGATCATTAACAAATTTGATGGTTTTCACTTCACCTCCGTTTGCAAGCACAGTTTCCCCTCCAACTATTTCATCTATTTTCCAATCGGCGCCTTTAATAAGTATATCCGGAACCAGTTCATTAATTAGTTCGGCAGGTGTATCTTCATCAAAGAAGACTACATAATCAACCGGTTTTAAGTTTGAAATTATTTCAGCTCTTTCATCTTCGTTTATGATTGGTCTTTTATCTCCCTTTATTCTCTTTACAGAACTGTCTGTGTTCAGCCCAACTATTAAAACATCACCAAGAGCTTTTGCTTTATTAAGATAATCGATATGCCCTGCATGTAGGAGATCGAAACAGCCGTTTGTAAAAACCACTTTTTTGTTATCAGTTTTTAAAGCCGAACGAATCGATTTAATTTCTTCAAGCGATTTTAAGCAGTTCATAAATTATCTTTCAGTACGGTTTCAAATAGAATTTCCTTTTCAACCGGAACAATTCCAACTTCGCCGCACACAATACCTGCAGCATAATTAGCAAGTAACGAAGCTTGGTAAACATCAGCGCCTGCAGCAAGTGCTAAAGTTAATGTAGAGATTACAGTATCTCCGGCACCTGAAACATCTGCAACTTTTATAGCCTTTGTTGGCATTCTCTTCTCCATATTTCCCTGCCCGAATACCGCAATACCTTCATCGCCTAAAGTTAATAATACATTCCTGGCATTCAGCTTTTCAAGCAATCTTGTGCCAGCAGTGGTAACATCATCGCTGTTTTTTATTTTAATTCCAAGCACTTCTTCTACTTCCTTCCTGTTAGGTTTGAAGACAGTAACATTTTTGTAAGCAAAGAAATTATCAAACTTTGGATCAACAGTTATGAGAACATTTTTTTGATTTGCAAGTGAAATAATTTGTTTTATAAGAGAAGCCGATAAAACTCCCTTATTATAATCTTGCAGGATTATCCCATCTACCGAGTTTATAATATTTGCAATATATGATGAAAGTTTTCTTTCAGTTTCTTCATCTAAATATTTTTTACTTTCTTTATCTATTCTAACAACATGATGGTTATCGGCTATTACACGTGTTTTTGTAGTGGTAGGGCGACTTTCATCAACAATAATTCCATCGTTTTCAATATTAGCATCTTTAATAAGCGAAGTAAATATAGTTCCAAAATTATCGTAACCGATCACACCGATGGGGATAGGAATACCACCGAGTTTTAAAATATTCAGCGCGACGTTTGCTGCACCGCCAAAGCGGAAAAACTCCTCTTCAACTTCAAGTACAGGAACCGGTGCTTCGGGGGATATTCTTTTTATATCACCCCAAAAGTAGCCGTCTAACATCATATCACCTATAACGGCGATCTTTTTACCTTCAAAATTCTTTTTAAGCGTTT
>CAZPSY010000206.1:0-3372 GCA_964589295.1 uncultured Ignavibacteriaceae bacterium | reverse complement strand
CTTCAGATAATTTATCTTTTTTATCGTGCAAAAATTCTCTTAAAATCTTTTTATAATTTTCTCTAGATTCGGGAACACCAAGCGAATTTATTTTTACTGTTAAATCTTTTAAACCAAGTTCTTTTAAAATATCGTACGCAATCTGTATTAATTCAGCATCAAGCAATGGAGATGATCCACCAATCGCTTCTCCACCAAACTGGTGAAACTGTCTAAATCTTCCTGCCTGCGGTCTTTCCTGCCTGAACATAGGGGCGATATAGTACAACTTGTTTAACGGCTGCAGTCCGCCAAGCGAATGTTCAATAAAAGCTCTAACCACTCCTGCTGTCATTTCAGGTTTTAATGTTAAACTGTTATCGCCTTTATCTTTAAATGTGTACATCTCTTTTCCAACGATGTCCGTATCTTCCCCTATGCTTCGTGCAAAAAGTGATGTCTCTTCAAAAACAGGAGTCCTGATCTCTTTATAGTTAAAATTTGCGAAGATTTTTTTTACAATGTTTTCAAGATAATGCCAGCGGGGCGCATCGGAAGGGAGTAAATCTTTTGTACCTTTTATTGCTTTTATCATTTACTGCTGAAATGAAAATTACGAATGGAAAATTATAAATACTTAAATAACAAATTAAACATCGTTATAATTCTTCTCCTCTTCTTCAAATATCTTAAGAATTTCATTTTTTGATTTTGCATCAACCAACTTCTGCCTGAAATCATCTTTATTCATCAGCCTTGAAATCCTGCTGAGCGATTTTATATGTTTGCTTACGAGAGTGTCTTTACCAACCAGCAGGAATACGAGATGAACCGGCTCGCCATCAAGTGCATCGTAATCAATGGGATGAGTTGTTTTACCAAATGCAGCAATAATATCTTTTATAGAATTTGTTTTGCCATGGGGAATTGCGAAACCTTTGCCAACCCCCGTTGACATAACCTTTTCCCTGTCAATAACTGCTTTCCTAACATCTTCCAGGTTATCAACCAACTCGTTGTCAGCATGGAGGTCAATCAACTCGTTAATTATATCTTCTTTTTCATAACTTTTAAAATCTGTTAGAATAAATTTTTCTTCCAGTAATTCGAAAACTTTCATAGTGCGGGACTAAATGTTTACTGATTATTCGTTATTAATTGAAACTGAAGTTACCAATACATTATTCGTTAATCAATCCTGATCAGGTTATGCCTCTTAAACAGGATGATGTTCATTAAACTTTTTTAGCCGGAATTCAAGATCATCAAACTGATTCCGTTGTACGAGGGATACGCAAGCTCTTACACCTTCCAACCGTTCGCTGCCAGTAATTGCAAGTGAAATGGCGCTTATTCCGTAATAAATTAATTCGTTAAGAAGTTCTTCACCAGTAAACCCGGGATACGAGAAAGTAAAATAAAACCCATCAGCAATCGGTTCATCTTCATCCATATCATAAACAATTTTAAAACCGTTATCAGTAAAAAGTTTTTTCATTATTTTGGCTTTTGCACCATATTCTTTTACAACTTCAACAAAATTAAACTCGCCATCGTTTGCAGCTTTAAGCATTGCAGCAAGTGCATACTGTGCCGAATGAGTTACACCGGCGCTCAGAGCATAAATGGTTCCAAAAGTCATCGCATAACCGAAAAGGTCGGAGGTAAAATACCTTTTAAGATCAGGACATTTTTTTTCGTGGAGTTTATCGGATATTGCCATTATTCCTATCCGCTGCCCGGCATAACTGAAAACCTTTGAACTTGAAATGAAAAGGATATAATTATCTGTGTACCTTGCAGCAGTTGCCTGGAATGGTGGTTCGCCGGGTGTAAAAAGATCTTTCCGGAAATCCATTGCTATGTAAGCCAGGTCTTCAAGCACTACCACGTTATACTTATCAGCCATCTCGCCTATTATCTTAAGTTCTTTTTCAGTAAAGCAAATCCACGAAGGATTATTAGGGTTTGAATAAATCATTGAAGAGATATTGCCCTTGATGAGAAATGATTCAAGTTTATCTCTAAGCTTATCCCCACGGTAATCATAAACATCAAAGTTTTCCCATTTAAGTCCCATTACATTGTGCTGCTGTTTATGAACCGGGAAACCGGGATCGATGAAAAGAGTAGTATCTTTTTCTTTATACATTTTATTTACTGTAATAAAAGCGGCAAACCCGCCCTGCATCGAACCGACTGTTGGTAAACAGCCATCCGGTTTTATATCAACATCCATGAATAGTTTGATAAATCGTGATGCTTCATTTTTAAGCTGGGGGATACCCTGGATATCAGGATATGTTGAAGCAACTCCTTTTTTTAATGCTTCAATCTCTGCCTCAACTCCAACCTTTGCAGGCGGCAAGCCCGGTATTCCCATTTCCATTCTTATATACTTATCGCCGGATTCCTTTTCAATTTTATCAATCAGCTTTCTTATTTCACGAATGGATGCTTTGCCTACATTGGGAAGATTACTTTCATTAATTGCCTTTGTAACGATTTCGTAGTTAATTGGGGTTTCTTTCATTACAATCCTCTTCGTAAGTACAGTTTAAAATTGAATATTTAAACTTACTGAGAATATAAATTTTTTGCTTAATGTAATATTTTTTTAAAGGCAGATATTGCAGAGAGTTGTAAAATTATTTCGTTCTCCGAAACAAGGTATATACGTAAGGTCTTTCCCCGCCGGAAGGCTGAATATATAGATATGGGAAATGTTCCTTCAGTTCAAAATTATCACCTAAGAATTCTGATATCATTGTATGATCATAGTTTACAACATCCAGCCCACTGCATTTTTTTGCACCGTCTAGTGAGAACACTGCGATAATCACAAATCCTCCGATCTTAACAAGTCCTTTGAGAGTTGAAAGATAGCCGTCTTTTTGATTTTCTTCTGTTAAGAAATGAAGCACTGTGCGATCATGCCATAAATCTATAATACCGGGTTCGGTTAAATATTCGGGATTGGTAATATCGTCAACTATCCATTTTACCAATTTAGCTTCTTCTGCTTTGAGCTTTTCCTTTGCTTTATTCAGGGCTACAGCACTAATATCCGTTGCTATGATACTATTGTAGCCTTGCTCTAATAATTTTTTAATTAAAGCTGTTGCACCCGATCCAACATCTAAAATGACTGCATCTTTATTTAGCTTACATTTTTTAATTAAATCGAGAGATGGTTTCGGTGATTCCTCGTACCAGCCAAGTTTGTTAATTTCATTTTTGGAATAAACATTATTCCAATGGTTTTTACAATTGATTTGGCTATTCATATTAATACAAATTTACTCTTTATATAATAAATTGATTACATATCAAATTAAATTGAAATAGGAATAAAAATTTATTTTAGCTTTCAATGTTGAAACACCGGAAGCA
>CAZPSY010000205.1:0-3394 GCA_964589295.1 uncultured Ignavibacteriaceae bacterium | reverse complement strand
TGATTTCGTATCGAAAATGATAAAATCTTCTTCGTAAGCTTTACCGAGTGCTGTTAGATTTCCTTTACTGTTAAAGCACATACTTGCACCGTCAAAAATAAGGTCTGTATGAGCACCAACGCTGCAAACATAAGCCAGCGGAAGTTTATCCTCCTTGCATAAAATAGAGAGCATTTCCCTGCGTTCTTTTCTTTTTCCGTAAGAGTAAGGGCTTGCAGAAATATTTAATAGAACCGTTGCTCCTTTATCAACAAGCTCTTTAACCGGGTCGGTATGATATCTTCTTTTGTACCAGTAATCTGCATCGTTCCAAATATCTTCGCAAACGGATATTCCTAACTTTTCACCTTTAAACTCATGCACAAAAATTTCTTTGGCAGGCTCAAAGTATCTCATCTCATCAAAGACATCATAATTTGGGATTAGAGATTTAGGCTGGATGAACTGAACTTTTCCGTTGTAACAAAGTACAGCAGAGTTATGGATATTTGTTCCTACAAGGTCATCATCTTCTGTTACTGCACCAAAGAGAAGACCCGTTTCGCCGGTTTGCGAAGCAAGCTCATTTATTCTTTCACTAACGGCATTTCTAAATTCAGCTTTTTCAACAAGATCACGAGGAGGGTATCCAACAAGAGCTAGTTCAGGAAAGATTACTAAATCAACCTTAGCACTCGTTGCCTTTTTGTAGCCATCTGATATCTTATTTTTATTATAATCTAAGTCGCCGATTATTGTGTTAATCTGGCAAAGGGCTATTTTCATAATCCAAAAAATTTAATTGCTTAATATAACACTAGTTGCTAATTCACCAAAATTCAGTCTAATAACTTTTTACAGTAGTATATTCGGTAAAAATCAGTTCCCATTAGCCGGTAATTCTCGCTGGTTACCGATTAATTAACACCATACATAATAATAAAGGTGTAAATGTAAAAAATTCTTATTTATTAGAGATTGAATTTAAATAATATTTTTACTGGAGCTTATCATGGCAAAGAAACTATATAGGTCAACGACAGACAAGATGTTAGGTGGAATTGCGGGTGGTCTGGCAGAATATTTTGATATTGATTCCACATTAATCAGGGTTTTATTTATCCTTACAGTTTTTTTGGGCGGTGGAGGAATCATTGCTTATATCATCCTCTGGATATTCGTAACGGAGAGACCTTTTATTGTTACCCCCGGACCTGCTTCAACAGATCCCGGAGAGCGAAGTGATGCGCAGGATAAGCCCGGAAGTGAAACCAGTTCATCTAATAATTATTTTACTGCTTATCAAAAAATGTTTGATGAGCAGAAAAAGAACAGGGCTATGTGGGGCGGAACTATACTAATTTTATTGGGAGGTTTGTTTTTACTAGATAACTTTTTACCGAGATTCGATTTTGGTGACTTCTGGCCGCTTATATTAATTGGTATTGGTGCTGGTTTGCTTATAAATGCAAAAAATAAACAACAACTTAAGAGATATTAAAATGAAAACATCACACATATTCTGGGGAACCTTGTTTATAGTTTTGGGTTTGCTAATTCTTGTAAATAATTTTACCGCAATTTTTATGGATTGGGGAACTCTCTGGAAATTATGGCCTGCTGCAATTATCCTGCTTGGTATATCTATGTTAATAAAAGATAAATTAGGTAAGGGTGTGGTTGCCGGTGTTGCGGCTCTTATCATAGCAGTTTCAGTTTTCGCCACATTTAAAACAACTGCACATTTTATTCATGATGACTTTTCAATAGTTTTTGATGAACTGGATGATGGTGAATTCGAAATTACTAAATATGAGGAAGCATTCGATACATCCATCACCACTGCATCCCTGGAATTTGAAGCAGGCGCAGGTTCATTCAATGTTAAGGATACTACCCACCAGCTTGTTACGATGAAAACAGAAGGTAGAAAAGATAATTATAAGTTAAAAAGATTTGATTCCGACAGCAGTTCTAAAATACAATTTTCGATGAAACATACAAGGTTTAGAATTGGCGGGAATAATTATAAAAACAAGGTAGATATTTCTTTAAACAGTAATCCTGTATGGGATATGCAATTTGATATAGGCGCAGCATCAGTTAAACTTGATTTAACACCTTATAAAATAAATGATCTTAATATAGATATGGGTGCTGCAGCGTTAGATGTAAGGTTGGGAGATTTAAATGATGAAACAAATGTTGACATTGATGCAGGTGCATCAGATATGGATCTATTTGTTCCCGAAAGTTCAGGCTGCCAGATTAAAACGGATGTTGCACTCTCATCAAAAAACTTTCATGGTTTTGAGAAGATAAAGAGTGACCTCTACCAGACTTCCAATTTTGAAGAAGCAGAAAATAAAATTTATATTAAAATTGACTGCGGCGTTTCTTCAATAAGTGTGAGGAGATACTAAGTTATTTTAAGTTGCCACGATCTTTCCGTTCGCCGGAGTGGAAAAGTCGTGGCTCTTCATTTAATCTTTGGTACCCATAAATGTTTATCCAATCTAACACATCCTTTTTCATCAAATTCCACCCCTTCTGATCTTAGCAGGTCTTCCATCAAATTTGGATCTCCAAAGTGAACTTTCCCTGTTAATGCGCCAAACCTGTTTACAACCCTGTGAGCTGGAATATCGTGCCCGCAGCCATTTAAAGCCCAGCCAACAGTTCTTGCAGCAGATTTAATTCCGCAAACTTCAGCTATATGCCCATACGTTGTTACTTTTCCGTATGGGATTTTTTTAGCTACTCTATATACTTTGTTAAAAAAATCTGTTTTTTTGTTCTTAGTTTTATTCTTCATTTGCAATTAGATCATAATAAAAATATTTTCAAATATAAAATCTCAATTAAGTTAGTTTCATACAAGTATGAAAAGAAAATTTAAATATTTAATCCTTTGGATAATAGAATTATTTAGATTCTGTCCATCAAGCAAAAAGAATATTGACAGGCAGCAGCTCTTCCTGGTTTGCGGGCATCGTGGTTCACCTGTAAATGAAACTGAGAATACAATCCCATCTTTTGAAAGAGCTTTGCGTGAGGGAGTAAACTCATTAGAAATTGATTTATGTGTTACAAAAGATAAAGAAGTTATCCTTTGGCACGATTGGAATCCTGATGAGTTAGTTTCGCTTATTAGAGAGAGGGGTTTTGAACCAGAAGTAAGTTACAAGCCTGATTTCCCTCCACTATTTACTGAGCTGCGAAAAAAGATAAGCGAACTAAACCTTGATACTTTCAGAGAAAATTATAACTATGTAAAAAAAGGAGAAAGTGAATCTGCCAAAGCTCACATTCCCACATTTGAAGAATTTATAAAGTGGGTCGCTGATAAAGACAAAATAAAGTATGTATATCTTGATATAAAAGTTCCTGATGATGAAAAAGAATTATTTCTTGT
>CAZPSY010000204.1:0-3427 GCA_964589295.1 uncultured Ignavibacteriaceae bacterium | reverse complement strand
ATAAGATACCTCAATTTAGGAAGAATTAGAGAAAGGGGAAAGTCAGGTTGTGCGCCAACAAACTTTGTTATTTTCTATAATGAAACTTGTATAACCTCTTAAAATCCTAAACTAAAATTGCTTTATACCCATAACAATGCAAACCTGATTTTCCTTCATCCTGGATTTTGCGGAAAACCATTTTAACTTTCTGCCCAATTTTCAGTTTATTAAAATCAACATCTGCAATTTGAGTTGTTAACCTAACTCCACCTTTTAATTCAACAATCCCAACAGCATAAGGTGTTTGCAATGAAAATGTATCGGATGCAACTCGGATAATTGTAAAAGTTTTAATTGTACCTTCATCGCTAAGTTTTATCGTTTCAAATTCTTTCGATTTGCATTTTGGACAAATCAACCTCGGTGGAAAACTAACCTTTCCACAACCTTTACACTTTCCTGCTTCAAGGCGGTAACGTTGTGGTTTTTCCCTGTGATATCTTGGACTTATCATATTGCCTCCAGAATATTTATTACACAACTTGCGCCGGAACCACCCATATTTTGTGCTAATCCAATTTTTGCATTTTTAATCTGTCTTTTTCCAGCCTGTCCGGTAAGTTGCTCGTAAAGTTCAATTATTTGTGCAATGCCTGTTGCTCCGACAGGATGCCCTTTAGATTTTAATCCGCCGCTTGAATTTATTGGTATCACTCCATCCATAGATGTTTTGCCTTCTGCAACTGCAGAACCACCCTTACCTTTTTTAAAGAAGCCAAGGTCTTCGGTAACAACAATCTCAGCAATTGTAAAGCAATCGTGTACCTCGGCAAAGTTTATATCAACCGGTTTTAATCCAGCCATCTTATAAGCTTTTTCCGCTGCTGTTTTTACAGCATCAATAGTTGTTAAACTTTTTCTACTATGAAGTGCAATCGTACCCGATGCCTGTGAAGTTGCCCTTACACGAACATGTGTTGCTTTTATCTTCTTAGCAATATCCAACGGGCAAAGAATTACTGCTGCCCCGCCATCACTAACAGGCGAGCAATCAAGCAATCTTAAAGGATCTGCAACTAATGTTGAATTTAGAACTTGATCAACAGTAATTTTGCTTCTGAATTGAGCATTAGGATTATTCAAACCATTTAAATGATTTTTAACTGCAACTTGAGCAAGGTTTTCTCTCTTTGTTTTAAATTCATGCATATGTGCATTTGCGATCAAGGCATAAAGACCAGGGAATGTAACTCCTTGATATACTTCATATTCCTGATCGGCGGCAGTAGCAAGGGCTGCAGTCACATCTGCACCATCAGTCATTTTTTCAACTCCGCCTGCAAGAACAAAATCACTTGCACCAGAAGCAACCTCGTGATAAGCAGCACGGAAAGCTACTCCACCTGAAGCACAAGCAGATTCAACTCTTGTTGCGGGTATGGGATTCTGTCCTAAGTAATCTGCCATAACTGCACCAAGATGTTCCTGCCCGACAAACAATCCACTGGACATCGAACCAACATAAATTGAATCTATATGATCCACTCCTGCTGATTCAATTGCGCCAAGTGCAGCTTCAACAAAAATATCTTTTATAGATTTCCCCCATAACTCACCGAAATTTGTCATCCCGGTTCCAATAACTGCTACTTCTCTCATTTTAATTCCCTCGTTAATCGTTCAGAATTATTTTTTCACGGAATTTAGCATACTCTCCGTAGTCCAGGTAGATCTTATTGTTATCAAGCATATCTCTCAGCTTAACCGCTTTATTCTGTACATCTTTTATTTTATCTGTGACCTTAAATATAAATCCATCACTACCTGCACCGGAGCCAAATGAAACCATAAATATTTTATCACCTGGTTTTGCAACATCTAAAACTGCAGCTAGCGCAGTTGGAGAAGAACCGGAATAAGTGTTACCCATCCACGGAACTATCCAACCGGTTTCTAATTGCTTTTTGGTAAATCCTAATTGCTTACCAGCCATTTGAGGAAACTTGCCGTTAGGCATATGAAAAACTGCATATTTAAAATCTGCCGGTTTCATTTCAGATTTTTTTAGAAGAATCTTACCTGCAGTTACCAGATGTTTAAAGTACGCAGGTTCACCAGTAAATCTTCCTGCGTGCCGTGGGTAAAATTGATGTTCACGTCTCCAGAAATCAGGAGTATCGGAAGTATAAGAAGTTGTAAAGAGAATTTCTGCAACAACATTCTTTTTACCCATTATAAATGCTGCTCCTCCTGCTGAAGCAGAATATTCTAAAGCATCCCCAGGGGCGCCCTGTGAAGTATCTGCACCAATTCCCATTGCATATTTCATTTCACCTGCTTTAACAAGCGCATAAGCATTGTACATTGCTTCAGTGCCCGCTTTACAAGCAAACTCATAACTTGCAACATGAACATGTGGCCCTATTCCCAGAACATCAATTACAATTGTACCACTAGGCTTAACTGCATATGGATGAGATTCAGATCCAATATAAAGAGCACCTATTTCTTTAGGATTAATATTTGCACGCTTTAATGCATTCTTAGCAGCTTCAACCGAAATGGTAATCGTATCTTCATCCATTCCCGGTACTGTTTTTTCAAAAAGCTGTAATCCTCTTTTTAACGCTTCAGGATCAGAGCCCCACTCTTTTGCAATGCTCTCTACTTTAATGCGGTAACGCGGCAGGTATGAACCATATCCAACAATTCCAATCATTTTTTGTTCCCTTTCTTTATTAGGAAAAATTGGAAGAACTTATTTTGATGATCTTCTTAAATAACTTTTTAAGAATCTTAAAAGGTACTGGGTACCTATTTTGTAAAATTTTACTTTACAAATATATTGATATTTAAATTGGTGTTAAAGAAAAAATGATAATTTAAGTTCAAATTATTTAAAACGGTTTGCAATATTTATTGAAATATTTTCGAATTCACTTTGCTCATCCAGGTCAAACCATTCAATTCTAACATCTTTACGGAACCACGTAATTTGTCTTTTTGCATATCTCCGCGTATTTCTTTTTATTAATTCTACCGCTCTTTCAATTGATATTTCATTATTTAAATATGAAATTATTTCTTTATAGCCTACAGTATTTAGCGAATTAAGCTCTTTATTATATCCATCTGCTAAAAGTTCCTCAATTTCTTTTATTAATCCACCCTCAATCATTTCATCTACACGTTCATTTATATTTTTGTAAAGAGTTTTTCTTTCCCAGTTCAAGCCAATTTGAGTAATATTATAATTTTTTTCTTTTTTCTGTCTTTGGTGATGTTTCCAGATTGGTTCGCCTGAAAGATGATAAACTTCCAGGGCTCTCATTACCCTCTTCCAGTTTTGCGGCAGCATTTTATCCGCACTAACCGGGTCTGTTTTTTTCAATAAGTTATATATGAATTCATTTCCAAATTGATTTTTGTAGTTTAAAAGTTTTTC
>CAZPSY010000203.1:1476-3473 GCA_964589295.1 uncultured Ignavibacteriaceae bacterium | reverse complement strand
GGGCTCGCGATGGTCAAACGATAAGGAACCTGATGATGATGTAACGTTTGTTGTAATTAAAGTAAAATAAATTTTAAAAAAATATTTATTAGAAGGATTTTAATGTCTAGAACAAAAAATGTGTCACTATTTTCAAGCTGGTTAATTAGCTTTTTGATATGCTGTATTAGTGTTTCATCTTTAAGCTACGGACAAAGAAACTACCTCTTTGAAAACATTTCTATTCCTGAGGGGCTATCAAATTCAACAGTTCAGTACCTCTTCCAGGATAGCAATGGATTTCTTTGGATTTCAACTGCAGACGGACTTAACAGGTATGATGGAAATAGTATAAAAGAATTTAAGAACGATCCGAATGATTCTACAACATTACCTAATAATTATTGCTCTGCAATTGCAGAAGATGCTGACGGATTTATATGGGTTGGTGTTTTTGGAAATATTATAGCCAAATTCGATCCAAAGACTGAAACTTTCATGAAGTATTCTATAGCAACAGGCAGTGTAACTGATGTTTCAGATTTTTTTTCAGCACTATCCGATTCTAAAGGAAACTTATGGTTTGGGTCCACAAATCATGGAATGCAAAGATTTAACAGATCGAAAAACAAATTTGAACAGGTATTTCCCGATTCATCCAATAAGAATACACAATGGGGTGAAATTCACAATGTGGTTGAATTAAAAAACGGCAATATTTTAGCCAGCGATTATGCAAATGGAATAAAAATTTACAATGAGAAACTTAATAAATTTCAACCTTATAATCTTAAGACAAATTATAGTCCGATTGAAATTGCCCATATTTTTGAAGACGCATCGGGAAATATTTGGTTTGGTGGCAGAGATCAGTTAATCAAATATTCCCCGTCTTATTATACAACTGATGATTACGATTTATTCAGTTTGATTAAAATTCCCACCAATTACGATAACGTTACCGGAATAACTCAGGATGATGAAGGATATCTGTGGGTCGTAATTTATTCACAAGGACTTTACAGAGTTGATATTAACACAAAAGATATCAAGGCATTCGATTACAAATCTAAAAATTCTGATAATTCCCGAAGAGAGATAATAGGATCAATTTACAAGGATAAGTATGGTGTGATTTGGATTGGTACATGGTATCAAGGTCTTATCAAGTTTGATCCTTTAAGGGAGCCATTTAAATATTCTAAATTTATAACTGATGAAGAAGCCAATTCTAATGCCAATATTGTAACGGTAATTGCCGGCTCGCAGCAGGATAAAGAAATTACAATCGGAACATCTGCAGATGGCTTATATTCTTACGATCTTGAAAATAATAAATCTGTTAATTTGAAAATAAAGTTCAATGCATCTACTATTCCCGATGGAAGTATAAATATCCAAAGCCTTGCAATAGATAATGAAGGTAATAAATGGTTCTCGTACAATAATTTGGGTTTGCATAAACTTGATAAAGCTGGTGTTTTAAGTTTCATTAAATCACCACATGAAAAAAAGACCTCAACTTATAATATGAACGGGATGAAAATTGATTTATCCGGTAATATTTGGTTTACATCTGAAAACGGGTTCGAAAAATATAATCCTGCTAAAAATGAATTTGCGCTCTTACCAACTATTATGACTAAGAAGATGAGCCAAATACTTAAACAGCAGATTAATAAAATCCCGGAATCGCGCGAACCAATCTCTTCTATCTTAAAAGTAGGTGAAGCATCAAATTTAGGAAAGAAGTTCTCATTAAATCAGGATCAAAAAGTTCTAATTCTCTGCCTTGGTGAAGGAAGAATGGTTCAAGGTAATGATGGACTATTTGATAAAGGTTCTCTATTAACTGAAGATGGAAAGCTTATTTGGTCTATGAATGATTTATCCAGAACATTCAACGACGGAGGAGGATTCAAAAACCGTATCGCTATAAAATGTATGGAATTGAAAAAGGGTGACTATAAAATTACCTTCGCCTCAGATGTTGGACACTCCTACGGAAATTGGAATGT
>CAZPSY010000203.1:0-1376 GCA_964589295.1 uncultured Ignavibacteriaceae bacterium | reverse complement strand
TTTTAAGCAGTACAATTATGATACGAAAACCAAATTCTCTCCAAACAATTTTGTCAGTTTCATTTTTGAGGATAGAGAAGGTATTGTCTGGGTTGCAACCCTAAACAGTTTAGTGAGATTTGATCCGGTGACAGAAAAGATTGACAAGTATGATCAACGGGATGGACTCCCCTCAAGCCTGGTAAATTCTATTACCGAAGATCTTCAGGGAAATCTTTGGATCAGCACATCCGCTGGTTTATCCAAACTGAATAAAAATGCCCCAAAAGAAAAATGGAATTTTGTCAATTTTGATTCAAGAGACGGTCTTCAAAGCTCCGGATCCAGTAAAGCAAGCTGGATAAGTAAAGATGGTGAGATATTTTTAGGAAGTATCGATGGAATTACTTCATTCTATCCCGGAAAAATAAATGAGGTAAAACCGGATATAGTTATTGAAGATATAAAAATTTCTGACGTATCTCTTAAGTCAGATTCTGTTGCTGTAAATTTGGAAAAAAGTATAATGAAACTTGATGAGCTGGATCTTTCTTATACTCAGAATAACATATCCTTCGAGTTTGCTTCCATTCACTTTTCAAGACCAGAGAAAAATAAAATTATTTACAAGTTGGATGGTTTCAATAATAATTGGACATCGACCGATAGAAATTATGTATCATATACTAATCTTGGGCCTGGTGAATATACTTTTAGAATTAAAGGTTCAAATGGCGATGGAATCTGGAACGAAGAGGGAAAATCTATTCGGCTCATAATATCTCCTCCCTGGTGGAGAACCACTGCTGCATATATAGGATATTTCTTCTTATTCGCGGGTCTAATTTTCGGTATAGACCGTGTACAAAGAAGAAGACTCTTAACAAGAGAAAGAAATGCTGCTGCAATTAAAGAAGCTAATCTTCGTGCTCAGCTTGCAGAAAATGAAAATGAACGAAAGACTAAAGAGCTCGAAGAAGCGCGTCAACTTCAGCTTTCTATGCTTCCTAAAGTTTTACCGCAGTTACCCAATCTTGATATTGCTGTATATATGAAAACAGCAACTGAGGTTGGCGGTGATTACTATGATTTTAATGTTGCAATGGATGGTACTTTAACAGTTGTTCTGGGCGATGCAACTGGACATGGAATGAAAGCCGGCACTATGGTTACTTCCACTAAATCATTGTTTAATAGTTATGCTGGAAATTCTGATATACTATTTACATTCCGGGAAATGACCCGATGCATTAAGCAAATGCAGTTTCAATCTCTGGCTATGTGCATGACAATGCTTAAAATTCGAAACAATAAATTAATAATGTCATCTGCTGGAATGCCGCCAGTATATCTATACAGAAATAAGCACAGAATACTCGAAGAACATTTAATGGAAG
>CAZPSY010000202.1:0-3544 GCA_964589295.1 uncultured Ignavibacteriaceae bacterium | reverse complement strand
ATAGATTCTTTAGGATGACCATCGAAATGAAGAAAAACCTTAGCATTCTTTTGGTTGAAATAGTTATCGATCATGAACGCAAGTTTCTCCCGGCTTCGCTGCTTATCCTTTTTTTGAAGGATCTTTAAAGAAGGAAGTTTACCGATGAGATTATTTCCATCAATTATATACTGCTTCATTCAGAATATCTTCCTGCAAAATTGTTATTACCTGGTATTATAAAACTGGTTCTGCTTGGTTATCTTAAGATCCTGCAGCTGCGGGGCTTTAACCCTTATCTCGAACCTGAATCCGGTGTAAGTACCAATTGGGTTCCATGTAAAGTTCATAATCCAGCAATGCAGATCGCGGGAAATCCGAATTTGCGGCGCGGCAAATTCATCATTTTCTATATCGTAGCTTCCTGTAACCGAAAATTTCCAATTACGGGTTAAGTTAAAATTTAAACTGCCACTCAAATTAGAAAATTTAGATTCTAGTTCAGGAGTTGGTTTTGATAAGTTGTAATTATAGGTTAAGGCAATATCCCAGGGAACATTAAAATCAGGATCGCGATCAGTATAAATTCCCTGGTAAACATTCCTGTCTGCAGAACCGAGACCAAATTCATCAATTTCGTTTGTAGGCGGAAGCTCTTCACCGGTTTCTTCAGATTTTAACCTATCACCTGAAAGACGTGTGGTTACAGAAAAATTGAGGTTAGTCATTCTTAATAATCCTTTGCCTTCATCAACAAGAAATTTATTTATGCGGGTAACATTGCCTGAATAATCGTACGGTGTAAAACTTGAAGAGCCGGAGAAATCAAAAATATCACTTATCTGTGTTCTGTAAGTTAATCTTAAATCGGAAAAGTTAAGCGAATCTGCTGCAAAGTTGTAACTCATTCCAGCTGTAAGATTAAGTAATTGTATTTTGTTTTCTTTTGAAGTTGTATCAGTTGGATCAGCAATTGTTTTCATCTCAAAGTTATTTCCCATAGAAAAATTAAGGTTCTGCTGTTCGCCGGAAGTTGCACCGCCATAGATCTCACGTTCAAACTTGTTATACTTTACTTTTGAACCATCCAGAGAATTATATTCCCCATAATAGCCCCACTTTGGTTCTGAAAAATCGGGACGGTAACTGTAACTGAAAGTTGGTGTAACTGTATGCCGAATGGCGCTTATACCGGGAATTATAGAATTGAACATTCCATAAAATTTTGTTGATGTACCTACGCCGACACTAAATGTTCTTACAAAATCAATTTTACTTACATCGTTTGTAATAACGGAATCGCTTCCTGTAAAAGAGACCACAGAAAATTTTTCTATTTGTTTGTTATACCATTTTTCTTCGTACCTAAAGGAGGGTGAAAAACTAAAATGACCGAATTTCGGTGACATATCTGCATTGATGTTATGCTTAATTCCACCGCGTATTTTCAGATCGCCATCAACCTTATTCCTGTTGTTCTGAAACTGCCCTGAATAAGAATATCCAAATAACTCATACCAGCTTTTATCCTGTCCTGAAGATTCACTTCTGAAAGGATAGCTCTGTGCTTTCCTGAACGACACACTCGGCAGCACTTCGTAAATATCATTTGTTTGAATAACTTGTCTTCGGCTGTAGTTTATTGTTGCACTGTTGCCCGATTCATCCCATGTTTTAGAGAGAGTAGCATTAGAGATAATTTCATTCCTTAATAAGTCATTAAAATTAGCAACGTTACGCGTCAAATAATTTTTTGTTGCAAATTCCAGGTTTGCATCAAATTTTAATGTTGGTGTAAGTGTTTGATTATGAAACCATCTTAATCGCCAGTCAATCTCTTCACTAAAGCTTGGATCGGTGGATTCGCCGCGTAAAAAATCAGAATAGGAACCTTCGATGTTGCCGGAAAAATTATAACGTTTAACATACCGGAACTTGCTGTTTAAATTATAACTTCCGCGAGTGTAATAATCTGCTGTTACGTTCCAATCCATATAATCACTCATTGCCCAATAATAGCCGAACCTGCCAAAGTATGTTCCGAAAGTTGCATCGCTGCCAAAAGTCGGTGCAATTAAACCGGAGCGCCTGCCTGATTGTAAAGGAAGAACAGCAAAGGGAATAGGGATAGGAATAGGAACTTCACCAAAATGCAAAAAGATCCACTCGGCAGCCAATTGTTCTTCCTGTATAACTTTCATTTTAGGAGAATAGATATGATAATGCGGACAATCTGCATCGCATGTTGTGTAAATTCCATCTTCAATAAAATAAGTATCTTTACTTACTTTTTTAATTTTTTCACCATGATAAAATGCACCTTCAATTTCTGTGTCAGCCATTGAAAACGAGCCCTGCCCGGTTTTAAAATTGTACGTTATCTTTCTGCCTTCGTAAGTTTCACTACCTTCAATTAAAACCGGCGTGCCTGTAAGTTCACCGGAAGCAGAATCTTTGGGAACACCTACTGCATCAATTTCATAATTTTCAAAATCAACAATAATATTTGCACTGCTTATCTCGGTTGTTTTGTACTTTATTTTTCCATCGCCGTAAATAGCCATCTTCTTATCTTTTACAAAAAAGATTAATGAATCTGTAGAATTTGCATAAACCACCGTATCAACATCTGATTTGCGTTCAATTTCTTCTACAGTTAATGTATCGTTAATAGCGCTTAGCAATGAATCGGCAGGAATTACCAGCAAGGTATCGTTCTGTTGTGCGAACAGACTGATGGTAAAGATGAAAATAATGTTTGCTAACAGAAGATATTTCATACCGGAAAGATAAGAATATGCCTGAACTATGGGTACTGTATAATTTTAAGACGATGTATGTGATTAATTTGTTGCAGTTGCATTTTAAAAAATCACAAATCTCAATTTTCAAAATTCAAACAATACTCAATATCCCAATTCCAATATTTAAATCTATATTTTGAAATTTGTGAATTGGCTATTATTTGATAATTGTTTTTTGTGTATTGGAATTTATCCTTAAAAACTTAGTTAGAAAATTGGTGATCAACTATCTTCAATTCACCTGGATAATTAATATCTCCAATAGCAGTAGAAACTGTTGGATCCGCAAATAAAGTTAACCTTGTTGCGGAACCTTGCTGCCCGCCTAAAGCAAGAACTAAATTTAATAATGATTCGTAGCCCTGGTTTTGAATAAACTGCATAAGATCAAAATTTATTTGAATTGGAATTAACGAAACTTCACCTGTTCCCGGAACTGTTACTGGAGAAGCAATATTTCCGGAAATTGTTTCCTTGTTATCAATCTGCAAATGCCAGGGAAAGGCATTAAGTGTCGCATCAGTTTTTTTATAACCGCCTGTTCCATCATTTGGATTTTTTGCTTCAACATTAAGTGTAAATGATATGGGTAATTTTCCGGAAGTAACAATTGATGAAAGGTTTATTATTTCCAGCGGGCTAAAATCTGCAAGCTTCGATTTGTTTGAAATATCTATCCCGTTTACATTAAAACTATTCACATCTCCAAGTTTAAATTGAAGCCGTGAAAGATTAGTAATGGTTTCATAAATGCTGCAACT
>CAZPSY010000201.1:0-3621 GCA_964589295.1 uncultured Ignavibacteriaceae bacterium | reverse complement strand
ATGAAAGGGAATTTGTTTATTCATTAAAAAAATTTGAGGGTGCAAAAACACACGAGGATTTATGGAATGCTACACAGAATGAATTAATCAGAACAGGTAAAATGCATGGTTATATGAGAATGTATTGGGCAAAGAAAATTCTTGAATGGAGTAAATCTCCCGAAGAAGCATTAAAGATTTCAATCTATTTAAATGATAAGTACGAACTTGATGGAAGAGATCCGAATGGTTATACCGGATGTGCGTGGGCTGTTGGTGGTGTGCACGATAGAGCCTGGGCTGAAAGACCCGTTTATGGTAAAATAAGATATATGAATCGTAATGGATCAAAACGGAAATTTGATATTGCAAATTATATAAAGATGTTCTCCCAAGAATAATTTATAGTTTAATTCATCCTCCCTAACTAATAACATCTTGCCGCCTGACTTGGTATAACATTTTCCAAAAAATTATAGCCATTTAAAAACAAAGATTGAACTTTAAACAAATCGGAATTGTTATGAATAACGTGTATTAACAAATTAATTCAATAATAATTCATTTGGAGGACTTATGAAAAGATTCATCTTTTCGCTGATTTTCTTGTTGGGAATTTCAGCCTCACTTGCCCAAACGGCAAGAATTCAAATTATTCACAATGCAGCCGATCCTGCAGCACAGGAAGTGGATGTATATGTAAATGGGGGCCTTGCACTTAATGATTTTGCTTTCCACTCAGCAACTCCCTTTATTGATCTACCTGCAGGAGTAACGCTTAACATCGGAATTGCTCCTGGAAATAGCGCTTCCGTTAATGATACTCTTAAAAATTTCCAGGTTATTCTTGAAGAAAATGAAACATATATAGCAGTTGCAAACGGAGTTTTGGATCCAAATTCATTTTCTCCTAATCCTGATGGTAGAGAAATCTCCTTCACCCTATTTGCTAAAGATAATATTCGTGAAGAGGGCAGCAGGTCCTGGGGAGTAGATTTTATAGTTTTACATGGTGCAACAGATGCACCCACAGTTGATATTATTGCAAAAAGGGTTTATCAAAATGTTGGTTTGGATTTAACGGAAACAGAAGAAATTAGTGAAGTTCCGGACGGTGCAGATTTCTTTGGCTGGGGTAGGAGAATTGTAAACAATGCTGCTTACGGAGATATAACGAATTATAAAAGACTTTTAGCAAGACAATATATACTTAAAGTAACGCCGGGAGACGATAACAATACTGTGGTTGCAAAATTTGATGCAAACTTAAGCGGCCTAGGCGGAGGCGCTGCAGTTGTATTTGCTTCTGGTTTTCTAAATCCAGCGGCTAACCAGAATGGGGCGGCCTTCGGAATTTTTGCAGCATTACCTGATGGTAATGTTGTAGAGTTTCCGCCGATAGTTCCATTGGCAAGATTGCAAGTAATACATAATGCGGCAGATCCTATTGCAAATGAAGTTGATGTATATATTAATGGAGCTTTAACCTTAGATAATTTTGCATTCCGTACAGCAACCCCATTTATAGATGTGCCCGCAGGAGTTATGTTGAATATAGGTGTTGCTCCTGGCAACAGCACATCTGTTGGTGATACAATTAAAAACTTCCCTGTTCAGTTTGAAGAAGGTGAAACTTACGTTGCAGTAGCAAATGGTGTTGTTGATCCTTCGGGGTTCTCTCCAAATCCCAATGGAAGGAATATATCATTTACCATTTTCGCTAAAAACGGAATTCGTGAAAGCGGATATAATAATAATAAAGTAGATTTTATTGTTTTACATGGATCTACCGATGCACCAACTGTCGATGTGATAGCCCGAAATGTAGCAACAATAGTAGATAATGCTGCTTACGGTGATATT
The DNA here is from genome assembly GCA_964589295.1 of uncultured Ignavibacteriaceae bacterium. Lineage (GTDB taxonomy): Bacteria > Bacteroidota > Ignavibacteria > Ignavibacteriales > Ignavibacteriaceae > JAZGGS01. The sequence continues at coordinate 1,779 of CAZPSY010000201.1, read as the reverse complement.
ACAGATTACATTAGGGTTTGGGCAAACAGTTACATATTAGATATTACACCCGGCAACAATAATAACACAGTAGTCGCTTCCTTTGAAGCTGATCTTTCAGGATTGAGTGGTGGCGCGGCTGTTGTATTCGCATCTGGTTTCCTGGATCCATCCGGTAATCAAAATGGTTTGCCTTTTGGATTGTTCGCTGCATTGCCTGATGGCAACGTTGTAGAATTCCCTGTCATAGAGCCCTTTGCAAGATTGCAGGTTATTCACAATGCTGCAGATCCACTTGCAAGTGAAGTTGATGTATACTTAAATGGAACTCTTGCGCTTGATAACTTTGCCTTCAGAACAGCAACCCCTTACATAGATGTCCCTGCTGGTGTTGATATAAACATTGGTGTTGCTCCTGCTAATAGCAGTTCAGTTAACGATACCCTGAAAAACTTTGTCGTTCAGTTTGCTAGTGGCGGCACTTATGTGGCACTCGCGAACGGCGTGGTTGATCCATCAGGTTTTACTCCAAATCCAGATGGAAGAGATATCTCTTTTACCCTCTTTGCTAAAGATGATGCAAGAGAGCAAAGCAACAACACTAATAAGGTTGATTTGTTTGCAGTCCACGGTTCGACTGATGTACCAACTGTAAATATTTTTGGATTGGGAATTTATCTCAAGAACATTGCTTATGGTGATGTAAGCAATTATTTGTCATTGAATGCATGGAAAAACTGGATTGTAATCACAACTCCATGGCCAAACTTTTCAGTGGTTGGTGTATGGGGTGCTGATTTAAGAGGATTAGGTGGCAACTCGGCAGTTGTGTTCGCTTCGGGATTCCTGAATTCATCTGGAAATCAGAATGGTGAAGCCTTTGGATTATTTGTTGCGCTCGCTGATGGAAATGTGGTTGAACTTCCTCAACTTTTTGGTGATGCAGCACAGAACTCGATAAATAAAGTAATGAATGAAAATGGCGAAGAGTTAAGCACAGTAACTAGTTATGGTTTGGAACAAAACTTTCCGAATCCATTTAACCCATCTACCAGAATTAAATTTTCAATTCCGCAAAGTGAATTTGTGTCCCTAAAAATATTTGATATTCTTGGTAATGAAGTAGCAACATTAGTAAATGAACAAAGAGCACCTGGTGCTTACGAAGTTACTTTTGATGCTGGCAACTTAGCTAGTGGTGTTTATGTATACACCTTAACAGCAGGTAATTTTGTTCAAACAAGAAAGCTAATGTTGATGAAGTAATTCTCTCTCTCTCCCCCCCATACACGATGGAAGAGCCCTGGCCGAAATGCCGGGGCTTTTCTGCTTGTTAGGTAGGGGATGGTTTGGGTTGCCGGTTATACATTTAATAAAAATAAAGGTATAAATATGCTTTTAACAAAACAAAATATTTTAGAGTTTGAAAAACTTTATCGTGCTACATTTATAAATTCAATCTCCGGGTTTAAGAGTGCATCGCTTATCGGAACAGTTTCCTCTAAAGGAAACAATAATCTTGCAATTTTTAATTCTGTTATTCATGTCGGGGCAAACCCTCCAGCACTTGGATTTTTAATGCGCCCTGTTTCTGTTGAGCGTCATACTTACAATAACATAAAGGAAACAGCTTACTTCACAATCAATAATATTAATAAAGAAATTTTTAAGAAGGCACACCAAACTTCTGCGAGGTATGAAAAAGACATTTCTGAGTTTGATGCTTGCGGACTTACTGCTGAATTCACAGAAGCAATTACAGCCCCATATGTTAAAGAATCAAAAATAAAAATTGGGCTG
>CAZPSY010000200.1:0-3649 GCA_964589295.1 uncultured Ignavibacteriaceae bacterium | reverse complement strand
TGTAATAATATTGCTTTTTCTTTCATTGTTACAAGCGGTTGAAGATCGTAACCCATTATGTAAGGAATGGGAATGTGCGAAACAAAAGGAAGAAGATCGCAGCAGTAAACTAAAGTGTTTGCTGAATCGGATATCTTCAGCATCTGCTGTCCGAATGTATGACCATTGATTACCATAAAGTCGATATCATCATCAAGGTGGGCATCACCAATCGTAAAACTTAAAACTCCTGCTTCAAACAATGGAACAAAATTACTTTTTATATAACTTCCTTTATCTCTATCCGATGGCTGAACAGCCCAATCATAATTTTGCTTTTGAACAAAGTAGCGTGCGTTCGGAAATGCCGGAACAAGTTTGTCTTTTTCCATTTTTGTAGAGCCGCCGCAATGATCAAAATGAAGATGTGTTAAGATAACATCAGTTATATCACTGGCTTTAAGACCATGAGCTGCAAGTTCCTTTTCCATGCTTGTATTTTCATCAACATCATAAATCATTTTTTCCTTGTCATTCCATTTATCCCCCATTCCAACATCAACTATTATTTTTCTATCTTCACTTTCCAGCAGAAGATTTCGGGTTGATAGTTTTACACGGTTGCTTTCATCGGCGGGATTTGTTTCTTGCCAGAGCGGTTTTGGGATAATTCCAAACATCGCTCCGCCATCCAATCCAAAATAACCGGATTCAATAATTTTCAATTTGTACTTACCAATATTCATTTTTGCTTTTTACATTTTGTTTAACAGGTTTGTAAACTTAAGGAAGATTATAGAAATTCAAAAAAAAAGGCACCATAAGGTGCCTTTAATAAATCTTATAACTTTTACCTTCCTAATCCATCCAAATATTCTTTCTTCTTCAATAGTTCATCTTCGCTTTCTTCATGTTTAGGATCAGGCAAGCAGCAATCAACTGGACAAACAGCCGCACATTGAGGTTCATCGTGAAATCCTTTGCACTCAGTACATTTATCGGGCGAAATATAGAAAAACTCATCCGAGTAAAAGCCCTCGGCTCCGGAAGGAGCAGCAGCTCCATCACCATAGGAGGTTCCGGCTAATTCCCATTCAACTCCGCCTTCATAAATTGCTGTATTCGGGCATTCAGGTTCGCAAGCACCACAATTAATGCACTCTTCCGTTATGTATATAGCCATATTTTTCTCCTTTAAACGATTAGCTTTCTAAATGACTGATTTTCACTAAATTATTCAAATCGACTTCTCAATATTACAAAAATTCCCATCTCGTTCAACATATTTGCGGTTTTCCAGTTAATAAGTGCTTTCTCGCACATTCTTGTTAATCATTCTCACCACTCTCAACCTCGAGCTTATCAACCAATAATTTATGATCCAGGTTGGAAATTTTTAGTGCTAGTTCAGTGATGAGTGTTGAAATTTTCTCAATCTTATTAAAGTTTATCTTTTCAACATCATCAGATGGCTTGTGATAATCTTCAATCATATGATCATAAAAGAAAACAATTGGGATATTATGTTTAGCATAATTGTAGTGATCACTTCGGTAGTAATACCTGTTTGGGTCGTTTGGATCATCAAAAGTGTAATCCAAAACGAAGTCTACAGTCTCATCATTTACTTTTTGTACAAGTTCATGCAGTTCAGTGCTCAGCATATCAGAGCCGATACAAAAAATTGAATCGATGCTCTCCCTTCCAACCATATCAACATTAATATTAACAACCAGGTCTTCCATAAAAGCACTTTTTCCTGTTAAATATTTTGAACCAAGCAGTCCTTTCTCCTCAGCAGCATGAAAAATTACCAGGATGGAACGACGGTTTTCTTCCAGCAAAGATATTCTCCTGGCTGCTTCCAGGATAGCAACTGTGCCGGAACCGTTATCATCGGCGCCGTTATAAATTTCTCCTTCTGTTATCCCAACGTGATCGTAATGAGCCCCGAATGTTACATATTCATCCAGTAATTCCTCATCCGTTCCTTCAATTATCCCGATGATGTTTCTGGAAGTTCTAATCTCGTTGTAAGTTTTGTAATCTAGTTTTACCTTTTTATTTAGCAAAAAAGGTCCCGGTAATTCCCCATTCTCAACTTCTTCACTTATCTCTTCAAACGAAAACTTATCACCCGAAAGAAGATCAGCTGCAGTTTCTAAAGAAAGCAGGATAACCGGAATTGTTGCTTCGATATTTTCATCTTCCCCACTCATTAATTTAAAAGAAGAAGAAATTGCACGATGCTTAATCCATCTCCAGTATTTGGAAATTGAATTGCGCGGAAGAAACAAAATACCTGTTGCGCCGTTTTCAACTGCCGTTTCAATCTTATTATTCGTTTCGGAATATTTTTCGTGATCTTCATCTGAAAATACTTTTTCACCATTGAGAAGAGGTGCATCGCGGAAAATAAGCACAACTTTTCCGCTTACGTCAATATTTGCGTAATCATCATAGCCATAACTATTTGCAGTAACCCCGTAACCAGCAAATACAATTTCATAATTCTTACCGGAATATGCTTCATCAGGCGTTGGATCTTTAGATAACAAAAAATCGTCACCTAATTTTAGTTCTGTTTCTCCGTCATCTGCAATAAATGTTACCTTTGAGTTTTCATCCACCCATCTTACATCAACTTCAAAATTCTGGAAGTAAGTCCCATCATCGCCAAAAGGTTTTACACCGTATCTTTCTAATTCCCTGGCAATATAAAGTGCTGAAATCGTTTCACCCTTTGTGGTTGATTCTCTTCCTTCCAACTCATCGGAAGCAAGAAATTCTAGATTTGTTCTTATGTAAGTTATTGAAGTCTGTTCACCGGAAACAACCTGTGCTCTTACAGGAGAAAAGAGAACTAATAAACAAAGTATTCTAAAAATATTTTTCATTCATACCTCGTATTAATCAAAATAGATTTTAGAAAAGATACGGACTATGGCTTTTCACCTTCATATCCATATTGAAGAAAGAGCAAAGCCTTATTACTGATAATAAGATTTTTTTCTTCAGCAAACTTTTCAGCATTGTAAGTGTTACCGTTGTAAAACCGGAACCAAAGCAAACTGCCAACCATTATGCCATCAAATATTCTGTCATCAACAAGTGATTTGATTGTAAGATAACCCCATAAAACATTCCATCCAAGTGAAAGTAAACCGCTTACATATTCGCCCGTGTAAAACTGACCCGCACCGGGGATGATCATGGAAATAAATTTTGCAAAACTAACTGAGTATTTTTCATCTTCAACTTTTTGTGCAAGCAGTTTTAGTTCGTGCTGGCTATCAATCGTACCAAAACTAAAGGCTGCATTCTCCCAGTCATTGGCAAAGATGTATGCCCAGCCGCGCCAATAGTTTAGTTCATCTTTCTTTGAAGAGAACCTTTCATCATCTTCCAAAGAGTTAATTAAATCCAACGCCTGTTTAGTTGTTCTTCGTAGAATATTTACGCGTATGTTTTCTATCCTGCTGTAGTAAAGTTCATCACTATCAGCAGCATTTATTTCAGCAAGAGTAAAATGTTTTACCGCATCAGAAAATTTACCCCCCTGCTTATAACTTTTACCGATTAATATGTTTGCTTTATAATTGTAAGTTTCGCTTTTATCAAAGTAGAGAAGCCGTTTTAACTCGGTTACAGCATCATAATATTCTTCATC
>CAZPSY010000199.1:0-3662 GCA_964589295.1 uncultured Ignavibacteriaceae bacterium | reverse complement strand
TGACCGGCAGGAATAACAGTTACCAACTGGCTAACGGCGACTAGCAGAGCAACAACAATTCCAATAAGGGCAAATGAAGATTCGGATTTGTTTAATTTTTTCTTTGCACCAGCACGAAATATGAATGCTGCAATTGCAGCTATGATTGCGACTATAAATAACATCTTATTACCTCCTGTTTTATTTTATGATGACGGAGTTAAAATCCTCACATCAATGAATTATCTTTTTAATTAATTTTGGTTTACGAACTTTTGATTTAGAAATCTCTATTGCCCTTTTTAAAATTTGTTCCGCTTTACGGATTTTTGATAAAGAAGAAGAATGAAGATAAGCGATAACACTATCATTTTTCAACCCATCACCAATTTTTACATTAAATATAATCCCCGCTGTCGGATCAATAATATCCTCTTTGGTTTTTCTTCCGGCGCCAAGCTCAAGCGATGCCATTCCAACCCGGTAATTATCAATTGCTTTAACAAAACCTGATTTATTTAAGCTAACTTTTTTAGAATATTTCGCTTTGGGATATAGTTCCGGCTTGATAAGGAAACCGGTATCTCCACCCTGGAGTTTTACAATTTGCAGAAACTTATCAAATGCTTTTCCATTCTTAATTTGTTCCTTTGCCAGTTCAGCACCTTCTTTAATTGAAGAAGCTTTATTACCAAGATAGATCATTGCGCCCGCAAGTTCCAAACTCAAATCTAAAACATCGCCTTCTTTTTCGCCCTTTAGTACTTCTACAGTTTCATATACTTCCAGCCAGTTTCCGATATAATTTCCAAGCGGTTGGTTCATATCTGTAATAAAAGCAATAACTTTCTTATTAAAAGCCTTAGCAGTGTCAATAAGCGATTCAGCAAGCGCAAGTGCATCTTTTTGTTCTTTCATAAAAGCGCCGCTTCCGGTTTTAACATCCAGCACCAGCCCATCTATTCCTTCAGCAAGCTTTTTGCTCATAATGCTGCCGGTTATAAGTGGTATCGATTCAACCGTTGCGGTAACATCGCGCAGCGCATAAATTAATTTATCTGCAGGTGCAATATCTTTTGTCTGCCCGATTAAAACCGCACCGCAATTTTTAAGCACACTTTTATAACGTGATAAACTTAAGCTTGTTCTAATACCGGGAATCGATTCCAGTTTATCCAAAGTTCCACCGGTATGCCCAAGCCCTCTTCCGGAAATCATAGGTACATTAATACCAAGTGATGCTACAATAGGCGCCAGGATTAAAGAGGTTTTATCACCAACTCCTCCTGTAGAATGTTTATCAATTTTCTTTCCTCGGATTTCCCCCAGGTTTATTACTTTCCCGCTATTTAACATCGAGCGGGTAAGATGAGCTGTTTCCGTTTTATTCATTCCCTTTAAATATGCTGCCATTAAGAAAGCTGCAAATTGGTAATCAGGAATTTTCCCGTTTGAATAATTACCAATTAGAAAATCAATTTCTTCTTCGGAAAGCTGATAACCCTCTCGTTTTTTTCTTATTAATTCAACCGTGTTCATATTATAAACTTACAAAGAATTAAAGTGGTTATAAAACGAATATACACAGGTAGGAAGGCATTTCCCCGATTTGCTTGCCCTTTAAAGAATAGTTAATTTTCCCATCCAACTGAGGAAGAATTATCTTTGAGAATTAATAATGATTTTTAAAAGAAGAACACATACTTGCGGCGAACTTAGAGAAACTGACGCCGGTAAAAAAATAGTATTAAACGGCTGGGTTGATAGAAGAAGAGACCTTGGTGGAGTTATTTTTATCTGGCTGCGCGATCGGTATGGCAAAACACAGGTTGTTTTTGAACCGGAATCCGATGTGGGGGCTTACGAATCTGCAAAAAAACTTAGAGCCGAATTTGTAATTGCTGTTGAGGGCGAAGTACGCAAAAGACCCGACGATGCTGTGAATGAAGAACTTGAAACCGGCAAAATTGATCTGCTTGGAAGCAAGCTGGTTATCCTGAACGAATCGGAAACGCCCCCCTTCCCGATAAAAGATGATATTGATGCTTTTGAAGATTTAAGATTAAAGTACAGGTACCTTGATTTGAGAAGATCTCCGCTGCAAAAAAATATTTTACTCCGCCATAAAATGTACCAGGCAGTAAGAAGATATTTTGATGAGAATAATTTTGTAGAGATAGAAACCCCAGTATTAATGAAAAGCACCCCGGAAGGTGCGCGCGATTATCTCGTTCCAAGCAGGGTTCATAAGCATAAGTTTTATGCCCTTCCACAGTCGCCCCAAACCTATAAACAGCTTTTAATGGTCTCCGGGTTTGATAAATATTTTCAGATAGTTAAATGTTTTAGAGATGAAGATTTAAGAGCAGACAGGCAGCCGGAGTTTACACAGATAGATATTGAGATGTCGTTTGTTGATCAGGATAATGTGTTTGAAGTGGTTGAAGGTTTGATGAAAACGCTCTTTACTGAAATCTGGAAAAAAGATCTTCAACTTCCAATTCCACGTCTTACCTTTGATGAAGCGCTTGAAAAGTATGGAAGTGATAAACCTGATTTAAGATTTGATATGAGTCTTCACACTTTAAATGATCTTTTTACTGATTCTGAATTTAAAGTTTTCAAAGATACCATTGCTTCCGGCGGCATTGTAACGGGATTGGTTGCAAACGGCTGCGCTGGTTACAGCAGAAACCAGCTTGATGGGTTAACGAAAATAGTTAAAGAGCTTGGTGCAGGCGGTTTGGTTTGGTTTAAAGTTAAGGATGACTCACTTGAATCTCCCGTTGCAAAGTTTTTAAGTGATGACGAAAAAAATAATCTTATAAAGAAATTGCAGGCAAAGCCGGGAGACCTGGTATTAATTCTTGCCGGAGAAAAGTTATCAACTCTTAGCCAGATGGGATTTCTTAGATTAGAAATTGCAAAAAGGGAAGAGCTAATAAAACCGGAAACCCCACCATCACTCCTATGGGTAACTAATTTTCCATTATTTGAATGGGATGAGGAAACGAAACGTTTTTATGCAATGCATCATCCATTCACTTCACCTAAAACAGAAGATATAGAGCTGATGGATAAAGAGCCGGGGAAAGTAAAAGCTAGAGCATACGATCTTGTTTTAAACGGAACGGAAATAGCCGGTGGCAGTATTAGAATACATAACGCAGAGCTGCAGGCAAAAATGTTTAAAGCTCTTAACATCTCGCCTGAAGAAGCAAAGATGAAATTTGGATTCCTGATGAACGCATTTAAATATGGCGCACCACCTCATGGTGGTATTGCTTTTGGATTTGATAGGATGGTCATGTTGTTTGCCGGCGAAAGCTCTATTAGAGACACAATAGCTTTTCCGAAAACTACCAGCGCACTTTCCTTGATGGATGAATCTCCCTCTGAAGTGAATGATGAACAATTGAAAGAACTCCATATAAAACTAAGAGAAAAGTAATTTCGTTTTTTATCATAATATAAATAGATGCCATATAGCAAGATATATTTTATTAAGAATAGTCCTCACTTATATCTTCATCTACAAACATCTCACAGTTAAATTTACAATATTATTTGTAGTATCTATCTCTTTAAATTCCGGATTAATAGAACAGCATTATCTTCACACAAATTGCTAATATTAGGACTAAATCTTGAACACCGTAATACTTACACAGTTACCGTCAATT
>CAZPSY010000198.1:0-3688 GCA_964589295.1 uncultured Ignavibacteriaceae bacterium | reverse complement strand
CAGTTCATCGTATCCTCATTTTTTTAATGTAAATTAGTAATAAAGTTGTAAAGTGAAAAGTGTTTGGCGTTTATAAAAGAAGATAATGATCAATTATTTTGATGGCGCGAAGATGAGATGATTGTGTGAAGAATTATAATAGACGCACTAACTCTTATTAAGATATTTATAAGAGCTCTGCCCTGCTCTTTTCAAATAATAAGAACAGGGCGGAAGTTGAGCAAGGGTCAGCTATTAAACACTTAATTGTTTGGGCGGGTTATGCACAATTTTTCTTATAGTATCAAACTGCAGGTATGGGTACTCTTCTCTTAAAGTATCAATGGCATCGCCGGTTCTTAGTTTTTGCGAACGCAGTTGTTTAAACTTCTTCCTGATTTTGTAATCCCTAACAGCCCTTTCGTGTATAAGCCCGCGATCGCGAAGGAGGTCGTAAATTTCATCGCTTATTAAATCCGAAATAGGGTTGGTAAGCTCTTTAATTATTTCGCTTCCGTTCATTTTATTACCCTTATTTTTTGTTAGATGTTTTTGCTTCCAGGTTTCATTATCAGGATAAGAATGTATAAGTACCTGCTACCTTTGTTTAATTCTGAATTAAAATTAGAAAGTTTTACTCCCTTTACAACTGCATATTTGTGTGGTTTTATGATATTTTCGCTCAACCATAGAAGGGTACCTACATATATATGTAGGTGGATGTTAAAATAGGAGGGAATTAAAATCAGATAAGTTTTTTTCTTATTGCTTTAGCAACCGCTTCGGTTTGCGTATGAACGTGGAGTTTTTTGTAGATGTTTTTTATGTGATGTCGTACCGTATCAACACTTATAAATAACCGGTCGGCTATTTCCTGGTAGTTGTTGCCCTGTGCAAGAAGATTAACAACTTCCTTTTCTCTTTCGCTTAATTGATCTTTACTTTTATCGGGAGAGGTTTTTTTGCCTTCCTGTAAAGTGTTAATAACCTGGCGTGCAATTCTTGAACTCATGGGGGAGCCGCCTTCACGGACTTCCTTTATTGCTTCCAGCAATCTTGACGGCGGAGTTTTTTTAACAAGGTAACCGCAAGCGCCTGCACAAAGCGCTTCGTAAACTACTTCGCTCTCTTCATAAATGGTTAACATAAGAATATCCAGATCCGGTTCAATCTCAATTGCTTTTTTCACACCTTCAATCCCGTTCATCCCTGGAAGGGCAATATCCATTAGGACAACATCTATACTTAAACTCTGTAACTTATCCAAAAAACTTTCGCAATCATTAAATGAACCGATGCAGGAGTACCCGGTTGTTCCGTTAATCAGAGCAGCTAATCCTTCGCGGATTGTTTCATTATCTTCAACTATCACAACGTTAATCATCGTATGAAAAACTCCTGTATAAAAATATATCGATATAAAAATTTACTATCTTTTAAAAAATGATCTGATCTTTCTAAGCTTGCCAAGTTTACTTATGAAAATTACCTTGGTTCCTTCTTCACGCTCAGATCTCCACTTCATTCTTCCGCCAAGTTTCTTTGCACGATTTTCCATGTTTGTAATGCCGTTACCAGAAGTCTTATTGTAGTTCTCAATTCCGATTCCGTCATCAGTAAGCATTAATTCTATCACATCGTTTCTAACGTTAGCTTCAAGCGTTATTTTTTTGCAATTACTGTGCTTAATTGCATTGTTAATTGCTTCTTTAAACATCATTAACAGGTTTTGCTTGTAATCCATCGGCAAATGTACATCGTCTGTCTTATCAATATTCTTTACCTGGAAAGATATTCCAACTGTGTTCAAGAATTCGTTGTAAGAATCTTTTAACTTAATAATTAAATCGTACAGGGAATCTCTTTGCGGATTAACAACCCAAACGATATCACTCATATTATCAACAAGCTCGCGTGCAATATTGCTTATGTTTTTAATTTCTTTTGAATTTTTCTCTGCATTGCCATCCATCTTTTGTGCTGCAACTTCGCTAAGGATAGATATTTCAGTCAATCCTGCTCCAACGTTGTCATGAAGATCAGAAGCAATTTTTGTTTTTAGCTGTTCGATTGCAAGCTGGCTTTTAATGCTGAGGGTACTTATGTAATAAGTGATAAATCCTAAAATTATTATAACCAGCGCAATGAACCACCAGGTTTGCCAGTAGGGCGGGGTAATGATTAATTTAATACTCGCACCTTCAGTGTTCCAAACACCATCGGAGTTTGATCCAATAACCCGGAAAACATATTCACCGGCAGGAAGGTTGGTGTAATTGGCAATCCTCATATTTGCATCAACATTTTGCCAGTTTTGCTGTAATCCCCCCAGTTTGTATGAATACTTATTACGGCGCGGGTTAGTGTAATCCAGGGCAGAAAATTCGAAAGAAATAAAATTCTGATCATAAGATAAAATTATCTCATCAAGCTCACCTTTCAGGTTATCGTTAAAAAGTTTAATTGAACTTATAACAACCGGCGGCACATAATTATTTACAGGAATGCTGTCAGGATAAAAATAATTTAACCCGTTAATTCCGCCAAAATACATCTTCCCGCTCTTATTCTTAAAATAAGCTCCGCCGCTAAACTCAAGGCTTTGCAGACCATCTTCCAAACCAAACTGTGTAAATTTTTCAATTTCAATATCAAACTTAAAAATACCATCATCTGTACTGAGCCATAGATTACGTGAATTATCTTCTAAAATTCCGTACACAACTGAACTTGTTAAGCCCTGGTTAGTGGAGAAGCTGGTAAACTTTCCAGTAACCGGGTTAAACTTATTAAGTGCTCCACCAGAAGTTCCAACCCAGATGATTCCGTCAGAACCTTCCAGAAGTGATAGTACTTTATCATCACTGATTGAATTCGGATCATCCGAATTATGCTGGTAGTATTTAAATGTTCCGGAAGAAGGATCAAATTTATTTAATCCGCCGCCGTAAGTTCCTACCCAAAAATTTTCCTTACTATCTTTTAAAAGTTTATAAACCCTGTTATCAGCTAGTGATTGTGGGTCTGTTTGGTTGTTTTGATAAACTGTAATTGAAGGAATTCCTGTAAGATCTTTATCAAAGCTTAACTTGTTAAGCCCGCCTCCAAAAGTAGCCACCCAAATTACAGTAGCAGATTCAATCAATATATCTTGAACCTGGTTTGCAGAAAGTGAGTTTGAATTTTCAGGATCATTTTTGAACCTGTGAATTTTCCCGGTCTTTAAATTGAACCTGTTAAGCCCGCCTGAGTATGTTCCTACCCAGAGGTTATTAAAATTATCTTCTTTTAATGAACGGATGTGATTATCGCTAATGCTGTTGTTATTCTCTTCGTTAAGTTGATAAGCAATAGTTCTGTTGGTTTTACTGTTTATAAAATTTAAGCCGCCCCTGTACATTCCCACCCATAAATTATTTTTTGAATCTTCATATACAGACCAGACAACATCATCATTCAATGTGGGCTTTTCGCCGGGATCTTTATTTATAAGATTAAATTTTGCTATGTTCTTTTGAAGACTGGTAACTCCGTTTCCCAGGTGAGAACCAATCCATAAAATTCCTGATCTATCTATATGCAGTGAAAGGATATCATTATCCGGCAGCGATTTGCGATTGGCAGGATCGTGGTAGTAATGTGTAAAAGTTTCAGACTGCATATCAAGTTTATCAATACCCCCGCCGAAAGTTCCAATCCAAATATATCC
>CAZPSY010000197.1:0-3690 GCA_964589295.1 uncultured Ignavibacteriaceae bacterium | reverse complement strand
AGATTCATCCGCTTTGCAATTTCCTTGTTATTCAGGTTTTCATCAGATCCAAATAGACGAAGGCATTTAAATTCTGCCTGGTAAAGTCCGTGCTCTTCCGCTAACCGGGCTTCCTTTTGGTGGCATACTGGTAATAAGTTGAATGTTAGATCAGCTAGACTCTTTGCGGTTTGATTTGTGCTCATGATTTCCACTAATAATTGTAAGTAGTAAAGACACTATTAACATTGTATTGATGTGTAATGATTTTACACATTGGCTAAGTACCATATTCTGTAAAGTACTTAGAGTAACGGATTTCCATTTGTTTCTCCTAAGTGTAGAAAAACTTATATAAACTTGCATAAATTATTTGATAGAAGCAATGAATGGTTAATGATTGGCAAGTAATAAAAAACCCCTGCATAAATAATTACACAAGGGTGGATAAGTAAAACTTTCTTTCGCTACATCGTTCTAATTTTAAGATACAGCGTAACCCCCAGTACAATTAAAATTGCGATATAAACTACTAACATATTATCCCTCACCATATTGAATAGTTTGGAAATTAAGCTCAATAACCATACCGCTGGGAAGTACCTTTTTTACATTATTTGGTAATCCTTGCCTGTTTCCAAATGATAAATATCATCTAAAATGTTTAATAATAGAGCACGTCTATAAACCACTAAGCTTAATGATTAGAGAGTAATCAATCTATGATTGTGTGCTAACATCTCGCCGGCAATCAGTAACTCTTTTTTATTAGTCCGCGAATCATTTATTTTACATAACAGATATAGTTAGTTCCAATTTTTTCTGACAAACAAATTTATTCATCTACTTTATGGCTTATCTCGGTGAAATCAGCGCAATAATAACTGCTTTCCTCTGGTCGGGAACTTCCTTTGCGTTTACTAATGCTGCTAAAAGGATTGGCTCGCTTCAATTAAATGTTAACAGGATAACCCTTGCAACCATATTCCTATTTTTTATAATAATAATTGTAAACATTAATTACGATCTAAGTGCTGAGCAAATTTACTATTTAGCTTTAAGCGGATTTGTTGGATTGGTATTAGGAGATTCGTTTTTATTTAAATCGTTTCAGCTTATTGGTGCGAGATTGGGCATGCTTATAATGGCGCTTGTTCCGGCATTCAGTTCAGTTCTAGCTCTTATTTTTCTTAATGAAAATCTTTCGCTAATCTCAGTTACCGGGATGACGATTACACTTTCCGGAATAAGCGTTGTTATCCTGGAAAGAAGTAAAAGTTCAGAATCAATTTTTAAAACAAACAAGTTAGGTATTCTTTACGGTGTGCTTGGTGCACTGGGGCAGGCATCAGGATTAGTGCTTGCAAAATTTGCCTTTGAAGCTGGAAGTATAAATGGATTTGTTGCTACATTTGTTCGTCTGCTTGCGGCTGTGGTTATTATTTTTCCGTTTGCCCTGCTTTTTAGAAGATATAAAAATCCAATTAAGGTTTACACAAAAGATACAAAAGCATTGTGGGCAACGCTGGTTGGAACGATACTAGGGCCAGTACTTGGGATAACAGGAAGTTTGATAGCCATTGCAAATGCACAAATCGGAATTGCTTCCACGTTGATGTCCACTATGCCGATAATTATGCTTCCTATTGTTCGATACTACTATAAAGAGAAATTAGGCTGGCGGGCAATTGTAGGTGCTTTGATTGCGGTTGTAGGGGTAGCAATACTCTTCTTAGTTTAATTTATAAGCTTAGTTCTGCTTTGTAAGATTGAAATGTTTTATCATCAAAGCAAACAAAAATAATTTTTTCAATTGAGTTTTCAGATTTTAAAATTTTTTTTACTTCTTTAACAGCAACTTTAACTGCACGCTCTAAAGGAAAGCGATAAACTCCTGTGCTTATTGCAGGGAAGGCGATAGTTTTAATTCTTTTTTCAACTGCAAGTTTAAGTGAGTTGCGATAGCAATTTGCTAAAAGATTATCTTCATTATGATTTCCCCCATTCCAAATAGGGCCAACAGTGTGAATAACAAACTTTGCTGGAAGGTTATAACCTTTTGTAATTTTTGCTTCACCTGTTGGACAGCTGCTTAATGTTCTGCACTCTTCCAGCAATCCCGGTCCTGCAGTCCTGTGGATTGCACCATCAACTCCTCCTCCGCCAAGCAGTGATGTATTTGCTGCGTTAACAATTGCATCAACTTTTAGTTTTGTTATATCGCCTTTATGAAGTTCGATTTTATACTTCATTTTGTAAATGGATTTTATAAACCCATTTCTTTTTTTACTTCGCTGAACTTCTCAATTGCAAAATCGAGATCTTCTTTTATATGTGCAGCGGAAATCTGTACTCTTATTCTTGCTGTATTTTTAGGAACGACCGGAAAGAAGAACCCGATTACATAAATACCTTTCTCTAATAATCTTGCAGCCATTTTTTGTGAAAGAACCGCATCACCCAGCATAATAGGAACAATAGGATGAACACCTTCCTTTATTTCAAATCCTACTTCTTTAATTTTTTTTCTGAAGTATTTTGTGTTTTCTTCTAGCTTATCACGCAGATCAGTTGTTGAGTTTAGTAAATCCAGCACTTTGAGAGAAGCAGCTACTATACTTGGTGCAACTGTGTTCGAAAAAAGATAAGGACGAGAGCGCTGTCTTAACAGATCAACAATTTCTTTTCGTGCACTTGTGTAACCTCCGCTTGCCCCGCCTAACGCTTTGCCAAGTGTCCCTGTAATAATATCAATTCTTCCAATCACATCATTATGTTCATGTGTACCTTTGCCGTGCTTACCCATAAAGCCAACTGCATGAGAATCATCAACCATTACCATTGCATCATATTTATCTGCCAGATCACAAATGCCCTCTAAGTTTGCAACATAGCCATCCATAGAAAAAACACCATCTGTTGCGATCAGGATCTGTTTAGTTTTCTTGGCTTTTGCTTCTTTCAGTTTATCTTCAAGATCATTCATGTTATTGTTTTTATAACGATAGCGCTGTGCCTTGCTTAATCGAACGCCATCAATAATACTTGCGTGATTTAATTCATCACTTATAATTGCATCATCTGTGGTGAGTATTGTCTCGAACAATCCGCCGTTTGCATCGAAGCATGATGTATAAAGAATTGTATCTTCCATTTCGAGGAATTCGGAAATTTTCTTTTCCAATTCTTTATGAATTTGCTGAGTACCACAAATAAATCTAACCGAAGAAAGACCGTAACCCCATTTATCGTAACTCTCTTTTGCTGCTTGAATAATTTCAGGATGGTTAGACAAACCAAGATAATTATTCGCGCACATATTAAGAACTTTTTGTCCTCCCATTACTTCAATGTTTGCACTTTGCGGGCTGGTAATTATTCTTTCTCTTTTATATAAACCTTCATTTTCTATTGATGTAAGAATATCTCCATAGTGATTTTTTGTTTTTTCAGTCATAGTAATTTCCTTTTAGAATATCTTTGTGTTAAAAAGTTTTTTTACCGCAAAGTCGCAATTAGATAATATTTTTTACCAGTTAAGTATAATCTTACCCGAGTTACCGGATTTCATCAACTCAAATCCCTCTTCAAAATCTGAAAAGTTGAAACGATGAGTTATAACATGAGATACATCCAACCCGCTTTGAACCATTACTTGCATTTTATACCAGGTTTCAAACATCTTCCTTCCGTAAATTCCTCTAAGTGTTA
>CAZPSY010000196.1:0-3700 GCA_964589295.1 uncultured Ignavibacteriaceae bacterium | reverse complement strand
GTTCTTGAAGTTAGTGTTATGATGGCTCAGTATCCCAGCAAGCAAATAGCAAAACTAAGTTATGAATACAGAACCCTTGGGCTTGGGTATGCTAATCTTGGTTCACTGCTTATGCTGCAGGGAATTCCTTATGATAGTAGCGAAGCATTTGCAATCTGTGGAGCTTTAACTTCCTCAATGCATATGAAATCATACGCAACTTCTGCTGAGATGGCTCGTGAACTGGGCACGTTTACCAGTTTCAAACAAAATAAAAAAGATATGATGCGCGTTCTCAGGAATCATAGAAGAGCGGCTTACAATGTACCCAGCGAAGAGTATGAAGGTCTTTCAATTTTTCCTGCGGGGATAAATCCCAAAAACTGCCCTTCCGACTTACTGGAAGCAGCGAGAGAGGATGCGGATGCAGCTGTTGAGTTAGGTGAAAAATATGGTTTCAGAAACGCACAGGTTACCGTAATAGCTCCAACCGGAACTATAGGGTTGGTAATGGATTGCGATACAACCGGGGTTGAACCTGATTTTGCTCTTGTTAAATTTAAAAAATTGGCCGGCGGAGGATATTTTAAAATAATTAACCTCTCCATCCCACCAGCGTTGGAAAGACTTGGTTATAACCAGGATCAGATAAGTGAAATAGTAAAGTATGCTAAAGGACATGGATCTATTAGCGGATGCCCTTATATCAATCCTGAATCACTTGCTGCAAAAGGATTTAATGAGGCAGCTTTAGCAAAAGTAGAAAAACATCTCCCTTCGGTTTTCGAGCTTGGTTTTGCATTTAATAAATTTACTGTTGGCACAGATTTTTTAGTTAAAGAATTAGGTTTTGATGAGGAGAGAGTAAACTCCTACGATTTTGATCTGCTTGAAGCGTTAGGATTTTCGAAACAGGAAATTGCTTCAGCTAACGATTTTGTTTGCGGCACAATGACAGTTGAAGGCGCACCGTTTATTAAACACGAGCATTACCCGGTTTTTGATTGTGCAAGTAAGTGCGGCAAAAAAGGAACAAGGTTCATCCGTTCAACTGCACATATTAAAATGATGGCGGCAGCACAGCCATTCATATCGGGCGCTATTTCCAAAACAATTAACCTGCCGAACAATGCTTCAGTTGAAGATATGAAGGATGCTTATATGCAGTCGTGGAAGCTTGGTATAAAAGCCAATGCACTCTACAGGGATGGTTCAAAACTTTCGCAGCCATTAAATTCCGTAAGCGAAGAAGATATAGAAGCTATAATTGAAGAGAAGGAAAAAAATGATATAGTTAAAGTAGCTGAAAAAATTATTCACAGGTATATTGCTAAAAGAAGAAGACTGCCCGACAGGAGAACGGGATATACACAAAAAGCGAAGATTAATGGTCAATCGGTTTACATTAGAACCGGTGAATATGATAACGGGCAGATAGGCGAAATATTTATAGATATGCACCGCGAAGGAGCAGCTTTTAGAAGCTTGCTTAATTGCTTTGCAATCTCTATCTCTTTAGGAATGCAGCACGGTGTACCGCTGGAAGAGTTTGCAGATGCGTTTGTATTTACAAGATTTGAACCAGCCGGAATAGTTACAGGAAATGAAAAAATTAAAATGGCAACTTCCGTAATTGATTATATTTTCAGGGAACTGGCTGTTACATATTTGGGCAGGAATGACCTCGCTCACGTTGAACCTGATGAGATAAAATCCAAAGCTTCACCCGGAATTGTGAAAACACTTGCAGAACCTGAATTTGAAAGCGAAGAAATTGTTAGTGAAAGACTGGTTGAATTAGATAAAGATAATATCGATTCTTACAGCGCTAATCGTTCTGCCGGTAAAGCAAACCCGAGCCAGAAATCTGTTATGGTTGAGGAAAAAGTTGCTATAAATTCTAAGATAAAACAAGCAATTGAAAAGGGTTACACAGGCGATCTTTGCCCTGAATGCCAGAGCATGACAATGGTTAGAAACGGAACCTGCTTAAAGTGTATGACCTGCGGTTCTACTTCCGGTTGCAGTTAGAGTTTTATTCTTAGTCATTCCCGCACACCTGCCTGCCGGTAGGCAGGGGCGGGAATCTAAATATCAGTACGCGGTTATCCTTCCGCCAATAACATTACCTTTTTGTGGGGGGATAATGCTAAAGAATGTTTTCAAATATGATAAATACGCAATTGTGTTTATAACCCAAAAATTAGGGTTATAAGTATAATTGCTTTTATGTACTTGTTATCAGAAATACTACGATTTTTAGCGTGAATAACGAAGCAGATAAAATAAACTGGTCCAATATCACAGAAACACTCATACCATTACTTATAATTACTGTTTTAGGATGGATTGCATGGGTAGTTTGGCACAATCGTAAAAGTCTTGCCACTTGGCTTAAAAGACTGAAATTAAAATTTTTCCCCGTTAAATTTAATGTTGCATTCTCTTTAGATTTTAAAGAAGGACTAAATTCTGGAAATTACTTTGAGCAAATTAAAAAAAATATCCATAGTATCACTAACAAATCTGGATTATATAAGCAAATCATAATTAAAGATTTTTCCAGCATACAAAAATTTAGAAATAAAGATGAGGCTGAATTATTTATAATTAAAAAAGGAATAGATTTAATTATTTGGGGAGGGTTTACAAACGATACTTTAAAAGTAGATGGGGAAAATATCAATGAAATAGAATTACATTTTACATACGGTCATCCTGACAACAAAGAAAAAACCATAGGTAAAATGCTTTTAATTGATATTTCATCAAAACTTGCTAAAAAAAATTATTGGAAAATTGTTGAGAGTAATTCCCTTAAGGACTCAAAAATTGTTTCGAATAACATATTTGATATCTCAACATACATCATCGCTTTAACACTAAAGATATCTGGACGATTAGGAAAAAGTTTAAATTTATTTGAACAACTATATGAAAATCTTGTTGAAAGGAACGACAATTTTCAAAAGGAAATATTTCCTCATCTTTACAACATTTATTCGGTTCTTATAAGTGAGTATGGTATTAATGAAAATAATTATAATCTTGGACGTGATTTATGTAGAAAAATTTTAATTATTAAAAAGAATGATTTTTTCGCTTTATCAAACCTGGCAACATTCAACTGCAAACTTGGCCTCAATGAAGAAGCAGAAAGACAAGTTGACTTACTAGTAAAACTTTATCCTAAAGACCCTACTACTGAGGTTGATGTTGCTTACTTTAGAATTATGCAAAAAAAATATGCAAATGCATTAAAGCACTATAAAAATTTGATGAAATTTAATGTAATTAATTTTGAGCCACAATATGTTATCGAGTTCCTTTGTGAAGAATATGATAAACTAAAAGAACCTGCTCTTTTATTTGGTGTTGGTATAATATCCTATAAATTTTGGGATAAAGAATTAGCAAAAGCTAATTTAAAATTGTTTCTTAAAAAAGCCAATGAGACCACATACAAACCGATGTATAGGGAAGCGAAAAGAATTATTAAAGAATTGTAGTATTTCTGATAACAAGTGGTCCTTGGCTTTACCTAACAAGAAAAAATTGCTGTTCCACCTGAGGCGGAAACGATAAATCGAGTGTTTAATCAAACCATTAACACACATAAAATGAAAATCAAACTTCTAACAAAATTTTTATTATTTTTTAACAGATCGGAAGAGCGTCGTGTAGGTAAAGAGTGTAAGTCCTGGTGTAGGTCGCGGTGGTG
>CAZPSY010000195.1:0-3709 GCA_964589295.1 uncultured Ignavibacteriaceae bacterium | reverse complement strand
AATAGGAGGTTTTACTGGAGATGGCGCAAAAACTGTTCTCCCTTCAAAAGTAAAAACTAAAATTAGTATGCGACTTGTTCCCAACCAGGATCCAAAAAAGATAGCGAAACTTTTTTCAAAGTTTATAAAAAGTATCGCCCCTAAATCTGTAAAAGTTAAAGTAACTGATTTACATGGTGCTCATCCCATGATCTGTCCTTTAAATGATAAATCTACAATTGCTGCTGCCAAAGCTATGTCTAAAGCATTCGGCAAGAAAACTGTTTTTATGCGCGAAGGAGGATCCATTCCAATTGTAGTTGTGTTTGCCGATAAATTAAAAGCACCTCCTGTACTTATGGGTCTGGGATTGAATAGCGAAAACCTGCATTCGCCAAACGAGCATTTCGATCTTAATCATTTTCAACTAGGCATTTTAAGTTCGGCGTATTTCTTAGATGAGTTTGCAAAATAACTTTTGTCCTATTCTAAGATTGAAAAATTTATTTTTAAGAATATCTTTTTTCTGTACCGCATACAAAAAGTTTTATTAACTTTTTTTACGGTTTACATATCAAATAAATCCCGATGGATTAAGGTATTGCGGCATAATTATTGCCTTATCATCATTTTAGATTGCAAGCAAAAAATTTTGTGAAGAACTCAGTTAAATATCTACTCATCATTTTCTCAGCTATATTTTTAATTTCCTGTACTGATAATGGCGAGGTTGATCAGGTTTCTACGGGAAGTGATGAAGGAGTTGCGTACTATCCGGAAAAAGATGCAAAGATACAGCGTTATAATCTTGAGCAGCAAAAAAAACAAGCTGGCAATAGGACACCCTGTGATGCACTGGCAATAAATGAATTTGTACTGGAGACTTACCCTGAGGGCTCATACCTTGTTAACTTCGATAAAACCCTAACGTTCGATGTGCCGAATCCGGCAGTTATAAACTACAATCAAGATCCAAAGTATTTCTTTGCAGTTATAGCAAAATCAAGACCGGGCGAAAGGTTGATTGAAACTAAAAACATTGTTGGATACGATCAGAGTTTTATTGATTTGGATAGCACTGAGCTGGGGACAGCTTTCTTTTATCTTACTTTGTTTGAATGTAATGCAGGTAACCTCCAGGTTGTATGGGAATCGCTCATTCCTTCGCACGGCGGATTTAATAAGCTTGGTTTACATAAATGGAATTTAAAAAACACACCGTACATCAGGGTAAATTTTCATTACGGAAGAGGTATTGGTCATATAGATTATAATTATTTTTTAATTGATGGCTTAAGATCAGAACCTCACATAATGATGACTTACGAAGGGATAAATTTTAAACGGACAATTGCGAATGTTAACAACGATAAATTCCCAGATTATTATGAGTTCATTTTTTATGATCTGGAAGACAGGGTTTTTTCGCGCGATTCTGTTGCTTTTATCTGGCAGCCGGAAGAAAGCGTTTATGTAAATACCAGGAACCGAATACAAACCCGCCCTTATTAAAGAATATTTTCATATTTTTACGTTTCATTTCTAATCATCTGTTGAAGATGAACTTCCTATTTTTGCAACTCAGCAGGATTATTTGGAGATAAGAAAAATTTCAGTATTATTTATGATTAGTAAATAATTATTTTGTAGATATAGAAATTCCCATCAAGGAGAATAAATGCTCGAAGTAATAGATAACAAAGATGCTCTTGTCGAACATTTCGAATCGAAAGGATATGCATCGGTTACAGAAAATGATCATAAGTTAATAAAATTATATACTGATGTAGAGAAAGAACTGGAAGCCCTATACAGCGGTGTTGGATTGAGAAATATATCTCATTTAGGTTTGATTGAACTGAAAGGTAAAGATGTACTGGATTTTCTTCACCGCATCACTACAAACTCAGTTAAAGATTTACCAAAAGAAGGAGTCACAAAAACAGTCTTCACAACAGAAAAAGGTAGAATAATAGGGTTAGGTGTTCTCTTAAACTTTGAAGATTACCAGTTGCTTGTTTGTGATAGAAAAAGTAAACCAAATGTTATGAGCTGGATAAGAAAATATGTAATCACCGATGATGTACAGGTTAATGATGCAAATGTTAAATATAGTCTGCTGGAGCTTTGCGGTCCGCAGGCAGATTCATTTATAACTTTGGTTACCGGGAATATTGTTAATGAAATTGAACCGAATACATTCCGGATTGTTAATACCGAAAATATCTTATTCTTCCTTGTTAAACTTGTAGATGAAATGGGAGGGAACAAATTCTGGATGCTGGGCGATTATGAAAATAGTAAAAAGCTGGTTGACTATATGCTTGAAAATAAAGGAGCTTACGATTTTACTTTGATTGGTGAGGATGCATATAATTCTTATAGAATAGAACAGGGAATTCCTGTTGCCCCAAATGAATTGAATGACAATTATAATCCGCACGAAGCAGGGCTAATTGATTTTGTTGATCTTAACAAAGGATGTTTTATTGGGCAGGAAGTTATTGGTCGGCTTGATGCATACGATAAAGTGCAAAGGCAAATATCAGGGATCACTTTTTCCGAAGCGGTTAAAGATGATGAGCGGCTAACCCTGGTTGATGAAAATGGTAACGAAGCAGGTATTGTAACTTCAAGCATTAATTCAACTAAGCTTAAAGAGTATATCGGTTTGGCTTATATTAAAAAGCAATTCCTAAATAATGAAACAAAGCTTCTAGCAAAGAACAGTACGAGTAGAACTATACCTGTAGAAGTAGATTCTTTACCATTTATAAAATGAAGATATATACCGGAAAAGGAGATAAAGGAGAAACAGGACTCTATGGCGGTAAAAGAGTCCCTAAAAATTCCCAGCGTATAGAAGCATACGGAATTGTAGATGAACTGAATTCATTTGTTGGGCTGGCTGTTACCGAAACTATTGATAAAGATGTAAAAGCACTTCTTCTAAAAATCCAGAACCAGTTATTTACTGTTGGTGCTGATCTTGCTACACCGGAAGAAAAAAAGCAGGAAAGTGATGGAACTCCTTCAGAATTTTTTAGTAGTATAGAAAAGGAGATTGATAAATATGATGCAAAACTGGAAGAATTGAAAAATTTCATACTTCCCGGCGGCTCTAAAAGTTCTGCAAACCTTCATATTTGCCGCACAGTAGCAAGAAGGGCGGAAAGAGCTGTTGTATCATTAAAAAATAGTGTTGAAATTGGTGATAATATTCTTATATTCTTAAACAGGTTAAGCGACCTGTTCTTTGTTCTTGCACGTTTTGAAAATAAAGTCTCAGGCAATCCTGATGTAAAATGGGAGAAATAATTTTTTATTTTCTTTTGTTTTAACTTTTCCATCTTCCTTTAAGGGGGTGAAATTGGCTTCGACGGGATTAAAGAGACATTAAACTGCGCACCGTGTTTTCCTGCAGACACGTTAAACGGCGGGAAAAAAAATAATTAGCGAATACGATTACGCTCTAGCTGCGTAAATTAACGCAGCCGTTCTCCATTCTCTCTCATACTGGGGTTTGGAAGAACGCCGTTAGGTATGATAGCTGACCCTTTCACCCGGCAAGGGAAGGCGAATCCGCGTCGGCGGTTACGGGCACGCTTAAAGTGATCCTTGCCAGTTTGGTAGCTTTTAAGTTAAATTAAAAACCGGATATGTGTGTAGACGTTTTTTGGATCTTAATTTCGGACGCGGGTTCGACTCCCGCCACCTCCACCAGTCTTCG
>CAZPSY010000194.1:0-3715 GCA_964589295.1 uncultured Ignavibacteriaceae bacterium | reverse complement strand
CCATCTATTTCAACGATGGAGAAATGGATAGAGAATGGATACGCTAAAACACCAACGGGGAAACGAACAGAACCAGACGGACATGGAAGCGATGGTTCTCCTTCTTGGCTGTTGGCTTTAGGATTAATATAATATTATGAGTTTGGAAAGCCATGTTTTTATTATTTGCAAAAATTGCAGCGCAATTATTGATGAAGCTCTTTTTTCTGTTGACGAAGAAATTATTGTTTACGATATATGTCCAAATTGTATGGGAGATATAAAAATGATTTACAAAATTAAATTTAATCGAGTTCTTGAGGAAAAAGTTGTTTGTCATGTGGAAGCCAGAGATGAAGAAGATGCCATGGATAATTTTTATGATGGTGAGATTTTAGAAGAAACTGTTTTATCTAAAAAAGAAATAGACATAAATAATGAAACCCTTATTGAAGAGGATATTTAAATGCGCTTTGATTATATCAACTACGATTTTTTGAGAGAAACAAAACAAAAGACGCTAAAAACAATGTTTGAAGAGTTAGAACATTATGCAGAAAATAATATTTCTAATGGAAGATGCAAGGCTTTATTTATGACAAAACTTGAAGAGACTTATATGTGGGCGGGGAAAGCATTAAAAGAAGAGTTAGAGGTTAATCTAAATGAAGCTAAAGAAAGCGGCGAATAAAAATGAATATAATTCCTGACATTGTAATTTTGCATTGTGCTGCAACACCAGATTTTACAAAAGACGATCCATCTTTTGATAAATTTGGAGCTTCAGACGTAGATTTTTGGCATAGAAAAAGAGGCTTTGATAGCTGTGGGTATCATTTTATTATTCGGCGTTCTGGCTGCATAGAAACGGGTAGAAAATGGAATACCGATGGATCTGTTGAAATGGGAGCGCATTGCAAAGGGGAAAATGATCATTCAATTGCTGTTTGCTATATCGGGACAAGTAAGCCAACAATTGAACAAATAGAATCTATAATTACTTTATATCACAGGCTAAAACACATCTTTGGGATAGATAAAACAAGATGGTTTGCACACTATCAATTTAATCCGAATAAAACCTGTCCTGGTTTGTCAATAGATTTTATCAGAAATTTACTTCCAAATGCTTGATTTCTAAAAAAAATTGTTTATACTGAAATTATTGGGATTTTATTTTTCCTATAGAGAAAGGGGGATCTTATGCTAAATAAAATCTATCTGCAAAGCAGACAAACATTAGTTTTAGGTGACTCTGTTTATGCGAGAGAAATAAATTCAGTCTTTAAAGAAGCGGAAATTTTGCTAGATGAAAATGAAATCTGTTTTGTGAGAGAAAACAGAGCTATTAGAACACCAATTTCTGAAATAGATGGTTCTTTTTTTGAAGACGAAAAAGGAATGTTTATTTTTTTAGGGTATGATTTAGACGATTAGATTAAAAGGGAAAACATGAGCCAAAAAACTTATTTTATAGTCATGTTTATGGCGGTAACGCTTATAACCAATAAATATTTGATAACTGCAAGCGGTGAAGGTAATGTTTTTGATAATTTAAAAACATATTTTGAAGAGGCTAATTATCCTGAAGACGAAAGTCTTGAAGCAATTGAGAGAGATCTTAAAGAAACTCTAGAACTATTTTCTTGCTCTGTTATGCTTCGAGATTAAAAAAAAGATGGGAATCTTTCGACTCCCATCTTTCCAAAATTCACCATATAAATTTCAACCAAAACTCTTATACAACAGAAAAAATCACAAATCAATATTAAAAAGCACCACATATTATGTGATGCTTCCTTTTTTTGCGCTAATCGACTTAGACTATTTTTTAAGTATATCATCAAGAACTGCGGCAACATCTCTTAGCTTAGTCGCCTTTTGTTTGTGTATCGATTCCAAGGCTTCAATAAGCTTTTTCTCGGTAGCTTCATATTCCCCAATCTGAGCATTAAAAGCTTGTTTTATAGCTTCTGTTGCGACGATTAGTTCTTTGTGTTCTCTTAAAAGTTCTTCTAAATCCATTAGTGTATTCCCCTTGATTATTTAACTTGTGTATCTCTTACTATAGGTTCTCTTAGAGCGATAGCGGAAAGAGCTGTCATGATTGCGGCAAGCGAAGAATTTGCAGCATTGTTTGAATAATTTTGTTGATTGAGAGTGTTGTTCATCGCCAAGAGTGATGCAAATCCAGTATCAGCTGCAGTCGTCGGTGGTGAGGAAACCGCTGCTTTAAGAGATACTTGACCGCTGGAAATTTGGGTCAACAATGAGAGGATATCACTGTTAGCATTCCCCTTGAAAAGCTGAGATGAGGAAATAGCTTCTTCTGCATCAACATTAATGAGTTTGTTGGCTAGAACTCCAAGAACCATTTTGTTGATAGATCTGATTTCGACCTGGTGGTCAAGGGCTGCCTGTGTTGCTAACTGCTGATTTGAAATTGCATTCTGATAAGCAATTTCAGCAAACTTGTCTGTTCTGTCACTGTGTGAAGTCATCGAGGTTTGACGCTGTGCATTTGCCCAGGAGTCATGTCCTGCGATTTGTTTAAGATTTTGAATACCAACGATTGTTGCTGTGTTCTCTGCGGCTGGATCTAAAGGCATAATAAAGCTCCTAAAAAATTCGTTTAAAAAGATATCTATGAAAACTACGATAATTTAACATACCATATTTTTCATTACACTTCAAAAATACTGTATGTTACTTGCTATCTGGATCATATGCCCTTTGCATATCTTTTAAATCTTTTTCTATTTTTGGATGAGGCGGGAAGAAGGTATCTATTAACATGTTAATGCTCAAATACCCGCCGTTTTTTAGTCTATAAACTAAATCACCATTTCTTTTTTTTCTTTTTTCTTCT
The DNA here is from genome assembly GCA_964589295.1 of uncultured Ignavibacteriaceae bacterium. Taxonomy (GTDB): domain Bacteria; phylum Bacteroidota; class Ignavibacteria; order Ignavibacteriales; family Ignavibacteriaceae; genus JAZGGS01. Next base: position 867 of record CAZPSY010000194.1, on the reverse strand, counting down.
AGAAGTTTTGTTCTATCTATCATTTTATTTTTCCGCAAATTTTATAAATTCTATACGAGGAATTTATTATGTTGAAAATTTCGTGAAATATGATTTCTAAATTTTGCTCTTTGTTTTTGTCCGGCAATGAAAACTCATTATCGAATAATTTAAAAGCTTCTTCAAGCTCATCTTTTGTAGCGTTAGCAATTTGCATTGCTGCTTTTTCAAAGTCAAATCCAACAAAAATAGAGGCTTCTTTTATAACATCAATTAATTCTGGTATATCCGCTAAATTTATTTTTTTATCTTCATAAATTTTTTGTATCAGCGATCCAATTTTTGCCGATCTTTCAAGTAAAATATCTGATTCTCTTTTGCTTGTGAGTTCTTCTTTCAAAAAATAAGAGCTTAATGATTTTGTTGTTCGTACTGTAAACATAAAAATCTGTGTCGCTAAATCAAAAGATATCATTTGTTACCTCTTCATTTCTGATATTTTTCCGTCAATGATATTTAGTTTCTCAGATATTTTATCAAGTTTTTCGGTAATTCTCACTCTCTCATTTTTCCATTCGTTTACATCGGCTTTAAGCAAATTATGCTCTGCGTAAAAAACAAAAAGGAAAGCGATAAATGGAAACATTGCAGCAATCAAAAACACAGTAGTTTGATATCTCCGCATTTTTTAACCTCAATCGAAAAAAGACAAATATGAAAAATAGATGCAGTAAATATTATATCATAAGTTTATGTAACTATTGCTTAATTAAACTTTAATCATTTCTTCAATATTTTTAAAATTAATTGTTGACATGTGTAATAGTTTCACATATAACTGTTTTGTCGGTAGGAAATAACTTCACTCCAAAAACAAAACGAGGAAAC
>CAZPSY010000193.1:0-3749 GCA_964589295.1 uncultured Ignavibacteriaceae bacterium | reverse complement strand
TCCCGGGTATTTTTCTTGAGGTGAATTTATATAAACAAAACTAAGAAATGGAATAGAAAGAAGCGCGCATGAAACAAATTATTTTAACAAAATCTCACTTATCTGGTTATTAAGATTTTCAAGCTCGTTCGCTGCCTGCCTATCGAAATCATCTCCATTACTTTTATATATTATTCCCCTGCTAACATTTATTAGGTAATTTTTTCTCTTCATAGTTTTAAAAGATTCGATCACATCTTGTAGGCTGCCTCCCTGCGCCCCAATACCAGGCAGAAGTACAGGCAGATCAGCAAAAAGTTTAATATTTTCTCTTAGCTCATCTGCATTTGTAGCACCGAATACAATCCCGCAATTTTTTTTCTCATTCCATTCTATCACTTTAGAAATAATTTTCTGAAAGAGAAAAGTTCCATCTGATAGCTGAAGTTTTTCAAAATCATTTGCACCGGGATTGGAAGTTAATGCCAGTATAAAATGAAGCTTTTCATCATAATCTAAAAAAGGATCTATAGAATCTTTTCCCATCAAAGGATTAAGAGTTGAGGCATCAAAACTTAATGATTCGAAAATTGATTTTGCATACATCTTTGAAGTGTTGCCAATATCACCTCTTTTAGCATCTGCAATAACTAAAATATCTTCGGGAATAGAAGAAAGAGTTTTTCCCAGGTTTGTGATTCCTGCAGCGCCATCTTTTTCATAAAATGCAAAATTTATTTTATACGCTGCTGTATTATCGCTCGTAGCTTCAATTATTGCTTTGTTAAAGCTAACAACAGGATTTACATCCATTTTTATGTGATCAGGAATTTTATTTATATCTGAATCTAAGCCTACACAGATAAACTTACCTTCATTATTTTTCTTTTCCAGTTTTTCTAATGCGTTCATAAATAATATTTAAGTATAATTTTTTCTCGTTCTGTAAATATTTGCAACTATACCCAGCATAAACATATTTACCAGCAGTGAGCTTCCTCCGTAACTTACAAACGGTAACGGGATACCTATAACCGGCATTATTCCCACTACCATTCCTAAGTTAACTATAAAGTGAACGAAGTAAACCGAAAGGATTCCGATTGCTACTAAACTAAGAAACTCATCTTTAGAAGAATAAGCAATTTTAAGAATTCTGGTAAAGAGATAAAAGAATAAACCAAGAATTATAATACTTCCGATGAAACCAAACTCTTCTCCAATTACGCAGTAAACAAAATCTGTCCATTGTTCCGGTATAAACTGAAGCTGCGTTTGGTGTCCGGATAGAAATCCTTTCCCAGTTAAACCGCCGGAACCAATTGCAACTTTTGCCTGTATAGAGTTGTAACCCGAACCGAGCGGGTCAGACATAGGATCTATAAATGCCAGTATTCTTTTTTGTTGATGCGGGCTGAGGGCTTTATAAACATAATCAGTAAAGAACCCGGCAGCAAGGTTTAATGCAAAGATGGATCCACTGAAAAAAATATTCTTCTTAAAGGTAAAAAGAACAACAACAATTAATGCCAGCGAAGCTAAAAAGTAAGCCATCCCGAATAGTGAAGCCATCGCTACAAAGACTGGCGAAAGAACTACAAATAATCCAAACGAACTTATTCCTTTCCAGAAGATGATGGTTACTATCATTCCGGCAAATACCAGGGCTGTCCCCATATCGGGCTCAAGGAGGATTAGCATAACAGGAAATAAGCCGATAGCCAGAGTAAAAAGTAAGTCTTTAAGCGAATCGATGTTTAGGTTATTTTTAGATAAAAAGAGAGCCATAGCAAAAATCGTAGTTATCTTTGCAAGTTCGGAAGGCTGAAATCCTAAAAACCCGATTGAGATCCAGCTTCTCGATCCGGAAATCTTTTTACCGATTACCAAAACAACTATTAATAACAGCAGTGATAATAAATAACCGGGTATTGCAGCAACTTTAAATGATTTTGTAGGAAGCGAATAGGTTACAAAAAATATGATTAGGGCAAACAGACCCCAAATAAGTTGCTTCTGGAAATTTCCCTGGGCTGATGGATTATTAACCGTTGAGCTGTAAATAGCAGCAAGACCGGCAATAAATAGTATGATTACCGGGAATAACAATCCAAATTCGAATTTATCTTTTATGCGATAATCAATTCTCAATCTAGAAATCCTGGTTTTCAACTTTTGTTATTGATTCATCCAATTTGGATTTATTCCTTTTTAATTTGTTAAGATAAACCTCAACAATTTTTTTAGCGATTGGTGCAGCGTGTGTTCCACCAAAGCCAACATTTTCTACCACGATTGCAAATGCTATCTGTGGATTTTTGTAGGGTGCAAATCCTACAAACAAAGCATGATCTTCACCATGCGGATTTTGCGCCGTACCGGTTTTACCGCAAATCTCAAAATCTTCTGAACGAATATGTGTTGCAGTACCTTTGCCATTTACAACTAAAAACATTCCTTCTTTAACAATATCAAAATACTTTTGCTCTATGTCTACATTTTTCTCTTTAAATTTATATTTCATCAATTTATTTGCTACTTCATCAAAATAACCTTTTACAAAGTGAGGTTCGAAGGTTTTGCCGTTATTTGCTAGTAGTGCAACGTACTGCGCAAGTTGTGTAGGTGAAATACTTACTTCGCCCTGTCCTATTCCTAAACTTGCCATAATGCTGCGAGGCCACTTTTCACCATAAATTTTTTCATAATATTTTTCATCGGGAATAAGCCCTTTACTTTCTTCACCAATATCTATATTCGTTTTATTATTGAAGCCAAACTTCTCAGCATATTGTTTCCAGCGTTCCAATCCTATTTTATAAATCAATTGGTAAAAAAAAGTATTGCACGATTTTTCAATCGCAGTTATAACATTAACGCTTCCGTGAGATCCGTGGCATTTAAAAAATCTTCCGTAAGTAAATCCGCCGCCGCAAAAGAATGTTGTTGAAGTAGTTATCAAACCAAGATCCAAAGCTGTTATAGCCTCAAACATTTTAAAAGTTGAACCAGGCGGTTTAACGGACATTGTGGCCCTGTTAAAAAGTGGTTTTTCGGGATCGTTGTAAAGTTTAGATAAAAAATCTTTTGATGTTAAGTATGAAAATTGGTTCAAATCATAATCAGGTGCGCTAACGAGCGCAAGAATTTCGCCAGTTGATGGTTCAATAGCAACCAGTGCACCTCTTTTCCCTATAAACTCTTCTTCTGCAACTCTTTGCACATCGGCATCTATTGTTAAAACGAGATCACGCCCCTTTAAAGAAGGATCATCATCGGCACCATTTTTATAACTGCCGATATTTTTTCTTTTTGAGTTAACCAATATGAAGCGTTTTCCTTTAGTCCCCCGAAGATCTTTCTCATAAGTTTTCTCAATTCCGTTGTGTCCTACATTATCTCCCTGCCGGTAATATTCCTTTTCAACTTCTAACTGCTTTGCAGAAATTTCTTTAATGTAACCAAACATATGTGAACCGCTTACGCCTGCAGGATAATTCCGATGCATTTCAATTATGTAATCAATGCCGGGTAAATTATCAGAATTTTCTTCAATCCAGGCAACAACATTAAAATCAATTCCTTTTTTTATCTTAACAGGAAGGTATTCGGAAAAGTGTTTATTCTTTTCAAGAATACTTGATATAAAACCGGAATCGGCATCAATAACTGTTTCCAGCAAGTTATTAAGATTTTTATCATAATTGGAAGGGGTAATACGAAGGGTGTAAGCGGGACTGTTGCGAACAAGCACTTCCATATTCCGGTCA
>CAZPSY010000192.1:0-3776 GCA_964589295.1 uncultured Ignavibacteriaceae bacterium | reverse complement strand
GTACAATCCTTTAACGGTGCGGGTGATACACGAACTCCGACCATTATGAACTTTTTTATTTTCTGGATGATGCAGATTCCACTAGCATATTTGCTGGCGATAGAATTTTCACTTGAATCTGCAGGAGTGTATTGGGCAATCGTAATTTCAGAATCTGCTTTTACAATTGTAGGCTACTTTTTATTTAAAAGAGGGCGGTGGAAGACTGTTAAAGTGTAAGCTTTGTTATTGGCCTGGGTAAAGATGCGAACAAATTTCTGTTGCATAACTTTTTTCAGTTTCAATCCTTGCATCTTATGATATAATTTAGAATTAAATATTTTTTTGCATTTTTCTTTTTGATTTACCAACTTTGGTAAAACAAATTTTATATAATTTCCTTTTTATTTATTACGCTGCCCATGAAACTATTCTTTACTGTTATCTTATTTTCTTTACTGCCCGTGTTAATTTTTAGCCAGACTAAAGTTTCGGGAAAGGTTATTGACAATACCAACCAGCCGCTGCCGGGAGCGAATGTTTTTATAAAGGATTCCTACGATGGCGTTTCTTCAAGTGAAGATGGATTGTTTTCCTTCATTACCGAAGAAGAGGGAGACGCATTTCTTGTTGTAAGTTTTGTTGGCTATAAAACCAAAGAAGAAAGTATTCGGTTAACAGGAAAAGATATTAACATCGAAATTATTCTTGAGGAAGAAGCGAAGGAGCTTGGTGCGGTTGTTATCTCCGCAGGTTCCTTTGAAGCAAGTGATGAAAATAAAGCAGTAATTCTTAGACCGCTCGATATTGTAACAACCGGCGCGGATGCTGATATTTACAGCGCGCTGGAAACCCTGCCGGGCACACAGCAAATAGGCGAAACAGAAGGACTTTTTGTTCGAGGCGGATCTTCTGCAGAAACCGTTACAATTGTTGATGAGATGGTTGTTCAGAAACCGTTTTATACAAGTGTTCCGGATATCCCTTCACGCGGAAGATTCTCACCTTTTTTATTTAAAGGAATAATTTTCAGCACTGGAGGTTATTCTGCAAAATACGGGCAGGCACTTTCTTCGGCACTTGTTCTGAACACACAGGATCTCGCAGATCAGACTTTAACCGCAATTAGTTTAATGATATTAGGGCTTGGCGGAGCGCATGTGCAGAGATGGGAAGAATCATCTTTTGCAATTGAGGGAGCTTATTACAATCTCGGACCCTATATTAATACATTCGAACAAAGACAAGAGTGGGATACTGCGCCGCTTGGTTTTGAAGGTTCAATGAATTACCGGCTTAAAACATCAAAAACAGGGATGCTCAAAGCATTCGGATCATTCAGCTATTCCGATCTTTCACTTTATACCGAAAACCTCGATGATCTTTCTAAAAAAGATTTCACAACATTAAGATCCGATAATTACTACTCTAATATTAGTTACAGGGAAATTCTTGGAGATGACTGGGCTTTGTTTACAGGAGCATCTTTCAGTCTTGATAAAGATTGGATCGACTTAAACTTTGACAAAGTTAAACAGGATGAAATTTTAAACCAGGGCAGAATATCGGTAACCAAACAAGTGTTTAACAGTTCGTTTATTACTTTCGGCGGGGATGTTCAGAATATGATTTATAAAAGTTCTTTTAATGATTTAAGCAGTAAGATTGATGAAGTTTATCTTGCCGGATTTTTAGAAACCGATATCTTCTTTACTAATGATCTTGCTGCAAGAGTTGGAATAAGGGGCGAGCATTCAAAACTGCTTGGTAAATATAATTTGGCGCCGCGGGTTTCTCTTGCTTACAGACTCGGTATTTACGACCAGCTTAACTTCGCTTACGGGAAGTTTTATCAAACGCCCTTTAAAGATTTCCTGATACAGACAACTGATTTTGAGTTTGAAAATGCGTCACATTACATTTTTAATTATCAGCATATAAGTGAAGAAAGAACTTTCAGGATAGAAGTTTACTATAAAGATTATGATAAGCTTGCAAAAGGTACAATATTCACATATCCTTATATTAATCTTCAGGAAGTTCCTTTTAGCAACGATGGAAATGGATATGCTAAGGGTGTTGATATTTTCTGGAGAGACCGGGAAACTTTTGATATGACCGATTACTGGCTTTCTTATTCCTACCTTGATACAAAGCGAGATTTTATAAATTATCCCACGCTGGCAATGCCAACCTTTGCAACCCCGCACACATTTTCTGCTGTGATTAAACATTGGGTGTCTGCAATTACCACAAGCTTTGGTTTAACTTACACTTTTGCAACAGGAAGACCCTATTATAATCCTAACAATCCTGAGTTCCTTGGCGACAGGGCAAGAAATTATAACAACCTTAGTTTAAATGCCAGCTTTCTTACAACAATATTTGATAATTTTACCGTAATATTTTTCTCGGTTGATAATTTAATTGGATTCAAAAATATTTACAGTTATAACTTTTCCACCGATGGAACGGTTAGAAGACCTGTGCTGCCTACTTCAACACGGGCATTCTTTTTAGGAATATTTATCTCAGTCGGGCAGGCAAGCCCGTTTTAAAAAAGGAGTTAAAATGTTGAGTGAAACGAAATCCCGCTTTGCGGGGAAAATAATTCTAACCTTAGTAATATGTTTTTTTGCTATAACGGGCATACACGCCGATGACAGTAAATATGAAAAAGCAATGAAGAAAAATCTCTCAGGGATTGATTCGGCAAAAAATGTTGGCGCTATGCTGGATATTGCAAACGGTTTTGAAAGAATTGCCTTTGCAGAAAAAGATAAATGGCTTCCTTATTATTATGCATCTTTTATGTTAACGCTTGCAAGCTTTACTGATACAACCGCGGGCAATAAGGATGGTTACCTCGATAAAGCTGATAATTTTATAAACATAGCAGATTCGCTTGAAGAAGATGAATCTGAAATTTATGTTTTAAAAGGAATGATTGCACAGGCACGCCTTCAGGTTGATCCGATGAACAGGTGGATGAAATACGGAAAGATAGCCAACAGTAATTTTACTAAAGCGATGAAGCTTGATACATTAAATCCGCGTCCTGAATATTTGCAAGGTGTTAGCTTATATTACACACCAGAACAATTTGGTGGAGGATCTGCCACAGCAAAACCTTTGCTGGAAAAATCATTAGAAAAGTATAACCTGTCTGTTCCGGATAACGATCTAATGCCAAACTGGGGAAGAGAAATGGTTGAGCAGATGTTGGAACAAATAGAAGCCGAAACAAAAGAGACAGAAGAAGTACAGGCAGATACAAATAATGTGCAGGAAGAAATAAAAAAAGAATGAGCTGCCATTTCCTTTATTGTTAGTTTACAGCAGGCACTATATAATCTGCAACAATACTTAAAATAGATCTTTCGTGCTGATCTGCTACCTCCCAATCCAGGTGGTTATCCGCTGTAGTTACAACAATTAAGTTCAAATCGGGGAAGTTGATAACAAACTGCCCGCCGTAACCTATCGCCAGGAATACCTCGTGGTTATTTATCTCTCCAAGCCACCAGAGGTATCCATAATTAACGTTATGCAAATCTCCCCAGTTATTAGTACCTGAAAAATTAGTATAGTTTGTTAATGATTTTACAACCCACAATGCTGGTACAATTTGTTCTCCGAACAGCATGCCAAGATTCATGTAAAGATAGCCAAGCTTAGCCATATCCCTCGGCGTGAAATACATATTGTTTCCGCCAAAATAATATCCTTGCGGTCCTCTTTGCCAGTCACCTAAATCGATATTCATTTTATCTAATAAGTATTTATTGGCAAACTCC
>CAZPSY010000191.1:0-3786 GCA_964589295.1 uncultured Ignavibacteriaceae bacterium | reverse complement strand
TAACGGACAAAAGATGTGGATAACGAACGGTGGCTTTGCAGAAATTCTTATAACATTTGCACAGGTTGATGGAGATAAGTTTACGTGCTTCATCATTGATGCCGATTCGGAAGGATTTAACCGTGGTGAAGAAGAGAATAAACTTGGTATAAAAGGTTCTTCCACATGCGCACTCTTCCTGGATAATGTTAAAGTTCCTGTTGAAAATGTGTTGGGTGAAATTGGAAAGGGACAGTACATCGCCTTTAATATTTTAAATGTAGGAAGGTTTAAACTTTGTGCGATGACCAGCGGTAGTGCAAAGAAAGTTGCTACAATTGGAATTCAATATGCGAATACCAGAAAACAGTTCGAGCAGCCGATATCAAGCTTTGGTGCAATCAAGTATAAAATTGCAGAGCAGGCAACCAGGATATTTGCTTCAGAATCTGCAACCTATAGGGTGAGTGATTTGATAAGCAAAAAAGTGAAAGAGTTAGTGGAAGATGGAAATAAATATGAAGAAGCTTCAGTTAAAGCCGCAGAAGAATATGCAATTGAATGTGCTATGTTAAAAGTCTATGGTTCCGAAATGCTTGATTATGTAGTGGATGAAGCAGTGCAGATTCATGGCGGTTATGGTTATTCAGAAGAGTATCCTGCTGCAAGAGCTTATAGAGATTCCAGGATAAATAGAATTTTTGAAGGAACAAATGAGATCAACCGTTTGCTAACTGTAGATATGCTGGTTAAACGTTCGATGAAAGGACGGCTTGATTTAATGGGTCCTGCGATGGGAATCCAAAAAGAATTAATGTCAATCCCTGAATTTGGTGATGGAGACGAAGAATTACTTTCTGCTGAATGCAGAGCAATTCAAAATGCTAAAAAAGCAATTCTTATGACTGCCGGTTTTGCAGTACAAAAATTAATGGTAAAGCTAAAAGATGAACAAGAAATCATTATGAATGTAACAGACATGATGATAGAAGTTTTTGCATGTGAATCTGCATATTTAAGAACCATGAAGCTTTCCGGTATTAAAAACGAAACCGAATTGCAGCCTTACATCGATATGACCAGGGTTTATATAAGCGATGCTGTTGAAAGAATAAACCTGTACGGTAAACATGCAATTGCTGCTTTTACTGAAGGCGATGATCTTAAAATGCTTATGCTTGGACTAAAGCGATTTACCAAGTACGAACCTGTTAATACAACACAGCTAAGAAGGAACATTGCAGATAAATTAATTCAAGCTGAGAAGTATTGTTTTTAGTTTTTTGTAACCGTTTGAAAGTTTAGTTGATAGACCTTGAGAAAAGGGGAAGATGAGACTTTGGGAAAATAGGACTATGAGATTTTGAGTATTTTACTCTAAAAAATTGGAGGAGTTTATATGAAAATACGTGATCATCGTGAATTGGAGGTATATAAACTGGCATTTAAATGTGCAATGGAAATTTTCCAAATTTCAAAATCTTTTCCTAAAGAGGAAAAATATTCTTTAACCGATCAAATAAGAAGATCATCAAGATCAGTCTGCGCAAATATTAGCGAAGCATTTAGAAAAAGGAGATATCCGAAATCCTTCATTGCAAAATTAGTTGATTCTGAAGGCGAAGCGGCTGAATAACAAACATGGCTTCAATTTGCTATTGAATGTAAGTATATTGAAAAAAATGTAGCAGATAGATTATCTGAAGAATTTGATAAAATAATTGGAAAACTGGTAACAATGGAAAATCAATCAGAGAAATGGACTGTATAAAATATTGCAAACTCTCATCGTCTCAACATCCCAAAGTCTCCCAGTCTCAAAGTCCCAGGGTCTCATATTCCGTAAACAAAATAATCTCAAATAATCAATAAAGAAACTAATGCAGGATCAACAATACAAAACATCGATGTTAAAAGAAGATTCACTTAAAGATAAAGTTATAGTAGTAACCGGCGGGGGAACAGGACTTGGTAAAGCGATGGGAAAATATTTTGTTGAGCTTGGTGCCGATCTTGTAGTTGCAAGCAGGAAGCTTGATGTGCTTGAAAAGACAGCTGAGGAATTATCAAAAGGAAATAATCAAACAATACTTCCTGTACAGTGCGATGTTACGGATTATGCTTCCGTAGAGAATTTACTAAAGACTGCCATCGATAAATTTGGAAAGGTTGATGTTCTGTTGAACAATGCCGCAGGAAATTTTATAAGTCCTACAGAGCGGCTTTCCAACCGTGCATTCGATATTATCATTAATATTGTTTTAAAGGGAACTTATAACTGTACACTCGCTTTTGGAAAGCACTGGATAGAAAAAAAGCAAAATGCAAATGTATTGAACATTGTTACAACCTATGCATATACTGGTTCTGCTTATGTTGTTCCTTCTGCATGTGCAAAAGCTGGTGTGTTAGCTCTAACTCGATCTCTCGCAGTTGAGTGGGCAAAGTATGGAATTCGTTTTAATGCAATTGCTCCAGGTCCTTTCCCTACAAAAGGTGCATGGGATAGATTGCTGCCAGGCGATATGAAAGAAAAATTTGATATTGCAAAAAAAGTTCCGCTAAAAAGAGTTGGCGAACACCAGGAGCTTGCAAACTTAGCAGCTTACTTAGTTTCTGATTTTTCTGCATACATAAATGGAGAGGTGATAACCATAGATGGAGGCGAATGGTTAAAAGGTGCAGGACAGTTCAATATGCTTGAAACGGTTCCACCGGAAATGTGGGATATGATTGAACAGATGGTAAGAAAAACAAAGGGAAGCTAGAGTATTATCCTTGTAAATAATGTCATTGCGAGGAGCCCGGCGACCTGTCTGCGGCAGGCAGGCGAAGCAATCTTTTCATAAATTAAAACAAGATTCTTTAAGAATGACATTCCTTTATTAAAGTAAAATTATTATAACAATGCAGCCAACAAAAAACAAAAAAGATTTTCATCACATCTATAAAGTTAAAGTTAAATTTAACGAAGTAGATATGCTGCAGATTGTTAACAATGCAGTTTACCTTAACTACTTTGAACAGGCGAAAATCCAGTATGCAATGGATTCGGGTTTTATACCGTTAGAAAATATCTTCTCTCCCAATAACGTTTACTATATGGTTCACAACCAAATTGATTATTTAAAAGTTGCACGGTTTGATGACGAGCTTAACATTTATACAAGAATATCGTATATTAAAAACTCAAGTTTTGGATTTGAGCATATTGTGGAAAATTCAAAAACAAAAAAGATAATTGCGGAGGGAGCAAGTGTGTCGGTTCATGTGGATCCTTATACAAGAAAATCAACTCCGTTAACAGATGAATTTATTCAGAAAGTTAAAATAATAGAACCTTCTGTTAAAATATTAAGATAAATGATTCATTGCGAGCTCGGATAGTTAACGGGAGGGCGAAGCAATCTACAGAATACATTGAAAAATTATTTTGTATACATACTTACGAACAAAAACAACACTGTATTATATACAGGATTCACAAATAACCTTCAAAGAAGAATTTGGGAGCATAAATCAGAACTTATAGAAGGTTTCACTAAAAAATATAATGTTCATAAATTAGTTTATTTCGAAACTTTTGATAATCCCAAATTTGCCATTAAAAGGGAAAAAAAATTAAAAACCGGTTCAAGAAGAAAAAAACTTGATTTGATAAACTCTTTTAATAAAGAATGGAAGGATTTGTATAATTATAATGAAGTTCTACGATAGATTGCTTCACCCTGATAAATCAGGGATCGCAATGACATTAATATTTGGTAGAATGAAGAATGAGAAAAATAATTTTCGATATAGAAACCA
>CAZPSY010000190.1:0-3809 GCA_964589295.1 uncultured Ignavibacteriaceae bacterium | reverse complement strand
TATTGTTAATGAGCGATGGTTACCCAGAATTACAAAATCAGCAAAATGAAATTTTCGGGTATAAACGAGCCAGAAATTCTTTTGAAGAAGTTGCAGAAAAAGATCCAGAAGAAATTATTAGTTATCTGCAAAAAGAAGGTACACGCTGGGCAAACGACAAAGACCCTGATGACGATGTTACGTTTGTTGTGATAAAAGTAAAATAATTTAAAGTAAAAGTTAATGAAGCTTACAAAAAAACTTGAAGCAGAAATCCTGAAAGTGTACAGCACTTATTGGGATGCTTATTTAAATGGCAACATGCGAATTATGTCTTCACTGATGGATGAAAATATTCAAATTATCGGTTCGGCCGCAGGTGAAGTGTTTAAGAATAAAAAAGAAACCGTTAAGTATTATAAAAGCACAGCAGATCAGGTAGCTGGTAAAGCTGAAATGAGAAACAGGAATATTAGTCTGGTAATCTATGGTAATAATGTTCTCGTTACCGAAGAATCTGATTTTTATGTCTTGATGGATAAAAGCTGGACTTTCTATGGGCAGGCTCGTATCTCCACATTATTCTGCAAATCAACAAATAAATGGAAGATCAGCCAACAGCACGGCTCCATACCTGATGCCAGAACAGGCGGTGGAGAGCAGCTTAACACTGATAAGATAAAAGAAGAAAATCTTCGTTTGAAGGATGCAATAAAAAGGCGAACGATTGAACTGGAAAACAAAAACCGCGAACTGGAAATTGAAACGACTTTAGAGAAAGTCCGTGCAATAGCGATGGGAATGAAAGAACCTGCCGATATGCTGGATGTGTGTAAAACCATCTCTCTTCAGCTGCAATCATTGGGTGTAAAGGAAATTCGGAACGTACAGACAGCCATCTTTTATGAGCATCGTGGCACCTATATGAATTACCAATATTACGCAAAGCACAATAAAACTTTTATTACAGAAACATCGTATACCAATAATAAAACTCATAAAGCCTTTGCAGTAAAAATGCTGAAAGGCAAAGGAGAATTTTTTATTACTCATATAAAAGGTAAAAAGGTAAAAGATTGGATTGCCTACCAGAAATTGACAAATGTTTTCATAGATAAATACTTGAACAAAGCGACTTCACTGAACTATTATTGGTTTTCCCTTGGCCCTGTTGCATTAGGTATTTCAACATACCATCCCTTAACAGAAGAAGAAATTAATTTATTCAAACGATTTCTTAAAGTGTTTGGACTGGCATATCGAAGGTATCTGGATATTGAAAAGGCTCAAGCACAGGCAAGAGAGGCAAAAATAGAAGCTGCTTTAGAAAAAGTCAGAGCTGTTGCCATGAGTATGAATAAACCAGACGAACTTCTAAATATTTGTGAAGTATTATTTAAAGAATTTCATTCTTTTGGGTTTAGTGAACTGAGAAATGCGATGATCAACATTCATAATGATGAAAAAAGAACTTTTCTGAATTATGATTATTCTGACGAGATAGGAAAAAGCATCAATCATTTACAATACAATATTCATCCTGTAATTGAGAAACAGATAAAACAGGTAAGAAGTGCGAATAATGCTTTTTCAGAAACAGTTTTTACCGGAAAAGAACTTAAAGATTGGAAATTGTTTAGGAAAAAAATTGGGGAAAAAGATGATCCGAGGATTAATAATAGTACTGCTTTGTACTACTACTTTTTTTCAATCGGAACTGGCTCCATCGGAATTTCAACCTTTAGTTCAATTGGCCAAGAAAAACTTGAATTACTAAAACGGTTCAGAAATGTTTTCAGTTTATCATACAAGCGTTATATAGACATTGCACTCGCAGAAGAGCAGGCAAGAGAAGCACAGATAGAATTAGGATTGGAAAGAATTAGAGCAAGAGCTATGGCTATGCACTCAAGTGATGAATTGGTTGAAGCATCCGACGTGCTTTTTCAAGAATTGAAAAAAATTGGAACTGAAACCATTCGAGTTGGTATAGGCATCATTAATGGTGAAAATGATACAGTTGAAATTTGGTCACGATCTGAAATAAAAAACAAGGTAGAGAATAAGATTCTTGGAGTTGTTTCAGCAGGTATTCACCCGGTATTTGATAATATGGTAAAAGCATGGAAAGACAATAAACCCTACTATTATAGCACCCGAAAAGGCGATGAAGTAAAACAGTATTATGAAACGTTAGCTTCCCATCTGTCTTATCCTGCCCGTCAAGAATACAACGAACAGGAAACTATTTCTTGTTTCTTTTTTCAGGAAGGTACACTAAATGTAGTATCGGATGAACCTTTAAAAGAAACAGAATGCCAGATCATGATACGGTTTGCTCGTGTATTTGGTCAGATGTATCGGCGTTTCCTCGATCTGAAAAAAGCAGAAGCCCAGGCAAGAGAAGCACAGATTGAACTTGGATTGGAAAGAGTTCGTGCAAGAGCCATGGCGATGCAAAATTCCAGTGAGCTATCTGAATTGGTTGATACCGTATTTAAAGAACTGACAAAACTTGATTTTGCACTCAACTGGTGCATCATTAATATAATTGATGTAAGTACATTGTCCAATATGGTTTGGGCAGCAAATCCTAATATTGATAAGGCACCTGATTCTTATCACATGAAATTTGAAGATTATCCATTTCACGATGCAATGATGAAGGGCTATAAAGAAAGGGCAACTAAATATATATATGTTCTTGAGGGGCTTGAAAAAAAAGTTTATGACGAATATTTATTTAAGGAAACTGAATTCAGGAAAGTTCCTGAAGAAGCACAGGCCGCATCCAGGGCAATGGAAAAATATGTTTGTTCTTTTACGTTCTCAAATTTCGGCGGATTGCAGACTGTAGGTGATAAACCTTTGTCAGATATTAATCTCGATATTCTTGAAAGGTTCGGAAAAGTATTCGATCTCACATATACCCGTTTTAATGATTTAAAACAGGCAGAAGCACAAGCAAGAGAGGCGCAGATAGAAGCGGCATTGGAAAGAGTGAGAAGCAGAACAATGGGCATGCATAAAAGCGAAGAGCTCAAAGAGGTAATTCAGGTTGTATATGAACAATTCGTTCAATTAAATATCCATATTGAACATACCGGGTTTATTATGGATTATCAAGCAAGGGATGATATGCATATTTGGCTGGCTGACAAGCACGAGGTTCCCTCCGAGGTAACAATTCCTTATTTTGATTGTGCGCATTGGAACAGTTTTAATGAAGCAAAAGAAAAAGGAATCGATTTCTTTGCCAACCATCTGACTTTTGAAGAAAAAAACAAATTTTATCAAGATCTTTTTAAGTTAATCCCCGGCGTGCCGGAGAAAACATTGGAATATTATTTTGGTTGCCCCGGCCTTGCAATATCGACTGTATTGTTAGAGAATGTTGGGCTGTACATCGAGAATTTTTCGGGTATTCCTTATTCGGATGAAGAGAATAACACGCTCATGCGCTTTGGGAAGGTATTCCAACAAACATATACTCGTTTTAATGATTTAAAACAGGCAGAAGCCCAAGCAAGAGAAGCACAGATTGAAGCTGCTTTGGAAAAAGTCCGATCAAGAACTATGGCAATGCAAAAATCTGATGAACTCGCTGAAACCGCTTATGTACTTTATGAACAGTTCGGTTTATTAGGTGAAAACCCTGAACAGCTTACTATTGGGATTATAGATGAGACACGTAAGATGTGGGAATTTTGGTTAACGCTTGGCGGAAATCAAATAAACCACGTGTTCAAGGCTTCCATCGACGAGCCAATAGTATTAAACAAATCATATATTGCATGGAAAGAACGAAAAAAATCAATAGTAATTGATAT
>CAZPSY010000189.1:0-3817 GCA_964589295.1 uncultured Ignavibacteriaceae bacterium | reverse complement strand
GAAAAAAAACTGCGGCTAAGCCAGCCGCAGCTCCAATTACAACAGCAAAGAAGATGAAAAATGTATAATCAGGAAAAGCAAATTTAGCCAGCATATTCTGGAAGCTATTCCTGAAGTATCTTGCCCTAGCTGTTAATCTTAATGATTTATTAAATCGATCCACACACTAAGTAATATTATTTATCATATTTAAAGAAACCTTCACCGGTTTTTCTTCCTAACTTTTTAGCGGCAACCAGTTTTCGCAGTAATGGACAAGGACGATACTTTGGATCATTAAAGCCGTTGTATAGAACTTCCATAATAGCTAGACAAACATCAAGCCCGATAAAATCAGCTAATGTTAATGGACCCATAGGATGATTCATTCCAAGTTTCATAACCGTATCGATATCCTCAGCGGATGCTACACCTTCCATAAGAGTGAATGCAGCTTCGTTTATCATAGGCATTAAAATTCGATTTGCTACAAAACCAGGATAATCGAAAACCTCAACAGGCACTTTACCGAGTTTTTCCGACAGATCTTTAATTGTTAAAAATGTTTCATCGCTTGTAGAATAACCTCTTATTATCTCTACAAGTTTCATCATCGGAACAGGATTCATAAAGTGCATGCCTATAAACTTGTCGGCTCTTGTTGGAGCAGAAAGTTCGGTGATTGAAATTGACGATGTGTTGGAAGCAAATATCGAATCAGGTTTAATTATTGTGTTTAATTCTTTGAATACACTTGATTTAACTTCTTTGTTCTCAAAGATTGCTTCAATAACCAAATCTGTATCTGCCGGAACATTTTTAACTCCAACAACTTTCGATATCTTTGAAAGAGTTGCTTCTTTATCACTCTGAGTTATGATCTCTTTTTTTATTTGGCGATCAAGATTTTTGGAAATTATACCAAGTGATCGTTCTATAAGTTCGTCTTTCATTTCAACCAGGTTAACATCATAACCTTTCATAGCAAATACATGAGTAATGCCGTTACCCATTGTACCGCCGCCAATTACTGCAACTTTTTTTATTTCCATTTTAAGCCCCTATCCTTTATAGTTTTTTACAATTACAGCCGATGCTTCCCCGCCGCCAATACAGAGCGCAGCTAAGCCATAGTTAGAATTTTGTTTTTTCATTTCATGAATTAATGTAACAAGAATTCGTGCTCCGCTTGCACCAATAGGATGACCTAAAGCTACTGCGCCTCCGTTTACATTTACTTTTGAGGGATCTAAACCGAGCAATTTATTATTTGCAAGCGATACAACAGCAAATGCTTCATTTATTTCAAACAGATTGATATCATCTAAAGTTAGATTAGCTTTTTTAAGCACTTTATTTATTGCATCTGTTGGAGCAGTTGTAAATTCAATAGGTTTTTTTGCTGAAGATGCCTGTGCTACAATTTCTACCAATGGTGTAAGACCTAGTTCTTTTGCTTTCTCTTCGCTTGTAACTAGCAGTGCAGCCGCTCCATCGTTTATACTAGAAGCATTAGCTGCAGTAACTACACCATCTTTGGCAAAGACTGGTCTGAGAGTAGGGATTTTTTCAAACTTAACTTTTTCCGGTTCCTCATCTTTTTCTATAAGAACCTCTTCCCTTCTCACTTTTACAGGAACTTTAATAATTTCATCTTTAAACTTTCCTGATTTCTCTGCTTCAATAGCTTTCTTGTAAGAGGTTATTGAAAACTCATCCAACTCTTCCCTGCTGAATTTAAAGTCTTTTGCGCAGGATTCAGCGCAGCTGCCCATGTGGATGTCGTTGTAAACATCCCATAAACCATCCTTCACCATTGAATCTACAAGCTCGCCATTACCAAGCCGGTAACCAACTCTTGCATTCGGCAGAAGGTAAGGAGCATTGCTCATGCTTTCTTGTCCGCCTGCAATAATAACATCAGAATGACCACATTGAATTGCCTGTTGGGCAAGCATAACAGCCTTAAGCCCACTACCACACATTTTGTTTATGGTCATACATTCTGTTTTTTCAGGTAACCCTGCATAAATGGCTGCCTGCCTTGCAGGTGCCTGCCCCTGTCCTGCGGTTAGTACATTTCCAAAAATCACTTCATCAACTTTTGATGGATCAATTTTGGAATCTTCTATCACCCCTTTAATTGCTATGCTGCCGAGTTGTGCTGCACTAAGTGATGACAAAGTACCACTTAGAGCACCAATCGGTGTTCGTTTGGCTGAAGTTATAACTACTTTTTTCATATCTTCCTCTTTTCAGATTAATGAAAATCTACAAAGAAAAATTAAAGAAATATTAGTTAATAATCAGACGGTTAGGTGTAAAATTACGGATGAGATGTAAGAGGGTTATTTCTTTTTAGCAGTCAAGGCTGATAATTCAAAAATAAGATTTGCTGTAAGAATATTTATATTGATATTACTCTTTACAAGAGTTGAAAGTTTATCTAAGGTAAAAGTGATGTTTTGCAAATCAACATCAGGAAATTTTGTGTTAAACTTTTCCAGTGTTTCCACATGTTCCTTAAAAAAATATTTCTTTAACTGATACCTGTGTTTCTGCAAATCGTTCAGCCAGGTTATAATCATCTTAATTACCAGTTTTATATTATCCGCACTTTGATCTGCCAGCACTTTATTTACTTCATCGAAGGCAGAATTAAACTTTCTTCCAAATGAGTAACGTAGAATTGAAATAGTAGTCTCTCTTAGATTATAAAAATCCATCTCGATCAGCTTCAAAGCAGTTTGAACCGATCCATCTGAGAATGGAGCTACTGATTCTGCAATCTTTTTATCCTGCCCGAAAAAATCTTTCAGAATGCTTACAACTTCTTCTTCAGACAGCGGATCGAAATTAATATTCCAACACCGGGAGCGAATAGTTTCTCTTAAACGTGAAGGATAACCGGTTGTGAGAATGAATATAACATTTGCCGGCGGTTCTTCAAGATTTTTCAGCAGTGCATTCTGTGCAGGTTCGTTCATTAGATGTGCACCAGAAATAATAATTACCCTGTAACTTAATTCACTAAAATCCAGTGAAAGAAATCTTTTAATATCTCTTATACTATTAATTTTAATTGCATTGGCTTTTGGAATTATAATTCTGTGATACGGATTTGCAATTTTTTTCCGGAGTTCTCCCTGCACAATTTCAATTTCCTGCGTGCTTAGTTTTTCTGTAGGACTGCTTTCATCGATTTCATTTTTTCCGCGCGGTAATGGAAATACATGCTTTATATAAGGTTCGGCAAGTTGCGATATCTGCTTAACCAGCTTATCCCTGTCATTAGTTTTACCTGAACTAAGATTAAGTTCCTGGGCAAATTTTATCGCAATATAATCCTTCCCTATTCCTTCAATTCCAGTAAAAAGTAATGCGTGAGGAATTTTAGAGGTGCTAATAAACCTGGTAAGAATTTTCCGTACTCTTGATTGGCTCTGTATGTTCTGAAAAACAGTATTCATAAAAAAGGCGCCTTAGGCGCCTCGGTTAAAATTCATCTTCATTATAGAAAAAATCCTCATCAGATGGATAATCCGGCCAGATATCTTCAATTGTTTCGTATGGTTCCTCGGTGTCTTCAAGTTCTTTAAGGTTTTCTAAAACTTCGTATGGTGCACCAATTCTGTCAGCATATTCATAAAGTTCATCCTTGCTTGCAGGCCATGGAGCGTCATCGAGATAAGCAGCCAATTCAACAGTCCAAATCATAAAAAATTACTCCAGAACAATTAATTCTTCTTTCTTTAATGCGAAGAAATCAACATCATCAAAGAAAAAATCAACAGGGTTAAGTTTTACTCCATTATGGTGAATTTCGTAATGTAAATGG
>CAZPSY010000188.1:0-3822 GCA_964589295.1 uncultured Ignavibacteriaceae bacterium | reverse complement strand
TAGAGCAGTGGAATCATAATCCACGTGTCGGGGGTTCGAATCCCTCCCCCGCTACGAATTATAGGAGAAAAAATTATGTATACATTATTAGTAACTTTAGCTGCCATTACCGCAGTACTGCTTATCATAGTAGTTTTACTCCAGGCAAGTAAAGGCAGTGGATTAGCCGGAACCTTTGGCGGTGCGGGCGGTAGTATGGGTTCAATGTTTGGTACAAGGCGCACAGCAGATTTTTTAACCAGGGCTACCTGGTGGCTTGGTGGAATGGTGGCTGTTCTTGCGCTGGTAATAAATTTATTCTTCCTGCCCGGTAAAGTTACGCCGGAACAGCGAAGCATTATTCAGGAATCAGGTCAGCAGAATATTCCTCAAACGCCTACATTGCCTCAGCAAAATCAATTGCCTCCGGGAACTGAAAATCCGGAAGGACAATAATTACTTTAATTCGTATTTTCTTGAGAGCCCTGTTGGAGCAATTCTTCAGGGCTTTCTTCTTTCCAGCCTGCTAATATTTCGATAATCTCATCCTGTATACTTCTGTAAGTGTTCGATCTTCCCCGTTCAAATTCAAAAATAATACTTATTATTAAATCATCACCGCCAGCAGTTTCTAAATAACCCGAGAGTGATGAAACACCATTAAGCGTTCCGGTTTTTCCCCGGAAGTTATTTCCCGCAGCTGTATTATACATTCTTTCATTCAACGTTCCATCCACGCCTGCAATACTAAGGGAGTTATAATAATCATCAAAGTTTTTTAAATCGAAGTACATTATTTCTAATAAGCCAACAATAGCTCCGGTTGTAATCTGGTCAAACCGTGAAATTCCCGAACCATCAACGATAGAAGTTCCCTTGGAATAAATTCCGTTATCTTCAATAAAAGTTAAAATGGCTTGCGTAGAATAGAACGAGTTACCCTGCTTGCTGCTTGCAACTGCACCAATCGTTTTAAACAAACATTCTGCTAAAAAATTATTACTGTTCTTATTAATAAGTTTAATCAGTTCTCTCAGCTCAATTTTTTCTTCCAAAAGCAATTGGGCTGTAAGAGGTGTCTCACCCTTTTCCGCAACTCCCCTAACTATTATATCAACCTCGCGTATTTTATCTAACAATTGTTCTGAAGCAAATAGCGGTGGATTAGTAACGTTTACTGTATATGTTCTTAATCTTCCTCTGCTCTTCTTTTTTACCCTGGTTTTATTTCTGTCTATTACCAATGCCGAAATCGGTGCAAGTTTTACATTTGCGTTCTCATCTTTTATCCAGTCGTCGCGTGTATAAACATCATCAAAAAATGTATCGTCACCATTTACATTCCCGGTAATCTCTCTAATCCCAAGTTCATACAAACCGTTAGCCATCTCGGTCAGATCTTCAGAAGTGAAGACAGAGTTGCCAAGCCCTTTTATATAAATGTTTCCGTCAATCTTTCCATCGGTTAAATCATTATCATCAGTAAGAATTTGAGTTGATAGAGTATAACTGCCTCCCATAATTTCAAGAGCTGTAGCCGTAGTAAAAAGTTTTGTGTTAGAAGCCGGTATCATAGATTCTGTATGATTGATTGAGTATATGGTATCCCTGGTTAGAGGATTGTAAATCAACATTCCAATGCGGGTTCCCGCAGGTAATTTATTCAGCACATTGTTTATTTCGGTTTTAACATCATCATACCTGTCTGCATTTATAAAGAAACAGGATACAAAAATTAACAGGATGGTTTTTATCTTCATTTAAAATTTTACCGTGAATGATTTGTTTATAAGTTTATTTGAATTATCATCTAATAAGATTAGTTTTACATCTCAAAAATTAAATCCGTGTTCGTCATTATCCCGGATTTGATTATGTGTAAATATAAAAGATTCATTGAATAAAAAATAAACCGCACCTAAGTAATTGTTTATCTCGCTAATTAAATTCTTATCTAATAAAAACTGATATTATTATGGCAAAAGATCTTAAACTCAAAAAAGCGTACGAAAATCTTGATTTCCTGGATTCTCCTGACGGGAGAACTGTTAGAATGTTAACAGAGTATTTGCATCCAAGGAGCGAATTCCGAAAACATAAAATTATGGATACAATTGTCTTCTTTGGATCTGCGCGGCTTAAATCTAAACGAAATGCAATTAAGGATTACAACGAGATAAAGAATAAAAATCCAAATTCAACGCAAGGATTTGCAGGGAAATTAAGAGAAGCACAACTGATGGTAGATATGTCGAAATATTACGAAGATGCAGTTGAACTTTCCAGGAGAATTACTGAGTGGTCTATGAATCTTGAAACAAGTGCAAACAGGTTCATAGTGTGCACAGGCGGTGGACCGGGAATAATGGAAGCAGCGAATAAGGGAGCCAAGAAAGCAGGCGGATATTCTGTGGGGCTTAATATCAGCATTCCTTATGAACAGTTTGTAAATAAGTATGTTACACCAGAGTTGAGTTTTGAGTTTCATTACTTTTTCATGCGGAAGTTCTGGTTTGCATATCTATCAAAAGCTTTTGTAATATTTCCCGGTGGATTTGGTACTATGGATGAAATGTTTGAAATGCTTACGCTTGTGCAAACCGATAAAATAAGAAAAAAACTTGCGTTGATTATTTATGATGAAAAGTATTGGAAGAGTATTATTAACTTTGATGCGCTTGTAGAGAAGGGATTAATAAGTGCTTCTGATCTTAAGCTGTTTACTTTTTGTAACAGCTTGGACGAGGCATACGATGCAATAATAAAACATCTTAAAATGTATTATAGAAAAGGTAAGGAACCGGCAGTAATCGAACCGGTGCTTCAGATAAAGTAAAAAAAAAGCCCTTCAGAAGAAGGGCTTAATAATTAATACTGTTCAGGTCTGTGTGCACGCCTGGTAGCTTTAATCTTTTCCATACGCTTCTTTATAGAGGGCTTTACAAAAAAAGTTCTCTTTTTAAATTCTTTAAGAATACCAGATCTTTCATACTTTTTCTTAAATCTTCTCAGCGCTTTATCAATGGGTTCATTATCGCCAAGGGTTATGCCAACCAATATTTCTCACCTCTTTCCGGTAATTTTAATTATTTAATGATTCTACCAATTTTTTAAATCCAGATTTCTGAAACTCTACCGCAATAGATTTTTGTCCGCTCGATAGAATTTCTTTAGAAACTACTTTCCCCGAATCATCCCAATTTTTATGATAAATCGGCTCGCCGATGGTGTACGATTTCATTGGTGAATAAACTGTACAATCTCCAGACTCAATCCCTTCCATGGAAGTATCAACTGATACTACATCTTCCTTAAGATCTATAACCATCGAATGCTTGCATTTTTTGCATTTTGCCCATTTTTTAATTTCTGCGTCTTCTCCAGTCAATTCACCAGTAATTTCCATTTTTTGAGTTGAATTGCAGGAAGAGCAGAAAGCCTCAATATTTTTTGATCGTGCCACTTTTTCCTCGCCGTAAATTAAATCGAACTACAAAAGTATCAAAGAATAGTGCCATAATCAAATAGTATACCTTTATAGTTTATACTCAAATTCTTTGAATTTAAGATGAAAGTTGATTTTTTCGGTTATTTCAAGTGATAATGAAAAAAATATCAAAGATTAAATCACCAGGAATTATCTGGTTATCCTTCAAATAACTTTCATTCCAATAGATTTTCATCAGTTACGTTAATTATAACTTTTTCCAGGGAATGATTAGTTTCTATTAAAATGACTTTCTTACTTTAAAATGAGGGAATTTCCAAAGGATTCAACGGGTTTTTCTATATCTCTTAAAAAACCATTCACAACAGAGTATTTTACAACCCCATTTTTTCTAA
>CAZPSY010000187.1:0-3822 GCA_964589295.1 uncultured Ignavibacteriaceae bacterium | reverse complement strand
AGTTAGAACTTCCGGAAGATTACTGATGAACCTTTCGCTAAGGTTATAACTCTATATCTGAAATCATTTCATAAAAAAGCCGATCTCTTTTTGGGAGACCGGCTTCTATTTTGAATGCAATGAATGATTACTTGAGCAAAAGCATCTTCTTCGTTTGAATAAAGCTCTCAGTAATTATGGTATAGTAGTAAACACCACTTGAAAGATTTGCTGCATTAAAGAATGCCGAATGCTTTCCGGCTTCCATTTGCTCATCAATAAGTGTAGCCACTTCCCTGCCCATAACATCAAACACCTTTAAAGTTACGTTCGTGGTTTGCGGTATAGAGAATTTAATCTCAGTAGAAGGATTAAACGGATTTGGGTAGTTCTGCTCTAAGCTGTATTTAGCAGGGGCTAAGTTACTAACTCTAATCTCCTCACTGAATGAATAACTTCCATCAAAATCAACTTGCTTTAATCTATACTCAAATGCAGTTGCATTTATACCGCTTATATCATCAAGGTAACTATAATACTGCGGTTCGTTGGTAGTACCTTTACCTTCTCTGTATCCAACTAATAACCATTCACCAATTCTGTCTTCATTAATTGTTTTTCTATAAATTTCAAATTGCTGGTTATTAGTTTCGGTAGCAGTTAGCCAAACTAACCTTATATTTGTGCCTTCCGGAACTGCACTAAAAGAGGTTAATTCAACCGGGACATTGCTTTCATCAAGCGTTAAAGCTTTAATGCATAGGTTTGCAGTTCCAGCAGGCCACGGAGGATCTGCATAATTAAACATATCCTGCCATTGAGAACCATCCCAGTAAAAACTTTCATTCGGATGAGAAATTGAATTAACAATAGTCAGATAGGAATCTTCAACTAAAAGAACCGGGACTTCGGAAGTTCTGTCAAAGGCTTGTCCACCTTTTGAAAGATTTAAATAGACATAAAAATCATTTCCTTCTTCAAGAAATAAAGGTGTTGAAAGATCAATTGTGTGAAAGCCCGTGTACTGTTCATAGCCGGCTTGCGAGTGTAACTCATTCTGAAGCTGGCCGCTTTGGAATGTGTCGTATATTTTAATTGTGTAATCAACACTGTCTGCTGCTGTATAAAAGCTCACAGACTTAAGGTATTCATCTGATTCAGAAATGAATACATTAAATCCTTGATCGCAATCTGTTTTGGTAGCACGCCAACCGTGATAATCGTGATAGTAAATGTGATCATATTGCTGGGGCTCGACATCTTTAAATGTAATCGCACCCATTTCGATATTTTTTCCGCAATGTTTATCATAATAAGAAATCCAGAAATAGCCACTCAATCCCCAACCGGCGCCCCAGCTATTCTTTATTATCCACGCGCCCGGCAAAGGTGCCTGAGTTACTTTGTTATCATCCCAGCCAATTATAGAAACAGCATGATTCGGATCAGCGGTACTAGTTGGTGGTTGGTAATGAATATAATTTTGTATGAAGGAACCGTCGTAACACATACACGTTCCCATTACACCGTAATCCATTATCATTTGTTTAAGTGTATTTATGTTGCTGAGATCTTCATAGGTATTCAGCCAATAAACGTCTCTTGGATAGTAATAATGCCAGCTAGTGTCTGATCTTGGCGGAGGTGTACTATAAGACTGTCCGTCAATATCTCTCACAGCTCCCTCACCTCTTGATAAGTAAGCTGAGGAAACTAAATAATCCCCTCCTTCATGAACTACTAATCCGTTACCAGTGGGTGGATCAAGATCGCCATTATAATACTGATTAAATCCATTCCACCAATCCATATGATACTCAGCCAGGTTAGGTTCGCCTGTCTCTCCGTTATTTGCCCAGGCACCTGTCATCAAAAGATTTCCTTCCATTGCAGCCATTGTGCCGTGAGTCCAGCAAGTACCTCCCTGCTGAGATTTAACTGACGTTACATAGTTAACACCACCCACATTTCTTAAATCAAAAGTGGGCGGAGGAGTTTGTGCCAGATTTATTATACTAAAAGGAATGAAGAATAACAGTGCAAATGTAAAAATGTGCTTTTTCATGATTACTCCAAATAATTAATTTTGATTACACTTCTTTATAAATGATTCTATAATTCGCGAGGGAAAAGATTTAAACTTTAAATTGCATAAAAAATGATCAGGAGTAGCATAGAGATGTTCTGTTAAGAATTGTCTATGGTGATAGCCAGATAAAAATAAATTACTCATAATTCCCGTAAGGGATTTTGTGCATAAATATTATAAGTAAAAATACCTTAAACTAAATTAAAAAACAGGGTAAATTGTTTTGTTAGTTAATTTTTGCAATGGTTGATAATGGATAAACAATAGTTTGGAATAATTTTCCGGGATGAAATACTCATCTTTCCTTAATATTATTTTTGGAAAATTGTAATTGCAGATATAACTTAGTACAGTTCTTATAAATGTTAACGGTGTCCCGGTAGTAACGGGAAATATAGGGAAGTCCGGTCAATTGATTTTTCAATCAACGATTCCGGCGCTGTCGCGCAACTGTGAATTCCTCTTCATGTGGAAAAGCCAGGAGACCTGCCGTAAGCAAAATTTAATCAACCTTCGCAGGTATGAGGTTAGATTTAGCATTTCGTTTTATCAACCAAATCTCTAAGCGAAGTTACTATTCATATATGTTTTTATAGGAGTAACTTCAATGACTAATTTAAAAATTCTTTTCAGTTTTCTGATCATACTTATTTTTTCCTCGCCTTCTCTTGGGCAGGATAAGATTGTTGAAAAAACTGATACAACCGGTGTTTACAAACTTTCTGATGTTGTAGTAACTGCTACCAAAACAAGCTCCAACTTACTAGAGCTTGCAAACTCAATCACAATTATCGATTCAATCGAAATTGCAAACAGGAATAAGCTTAATGTTTTTAACCTGCTGCAAACTGAATATGGTTTGAGCTCAACTCAATTCGGACCGGCTGGTGGTTTATCCACAATAAATATTAGGGGAGCAAATGCAGGGCACACATTAATTTTAATTGATGGAATAGAGATGAACCTTACAAGTGAATCATCTAACCCGTATGATTTTGCCAACCTTCCGGTTGATGGAGTTGAAAGAATTGAAGTGCTTAGGGGTCCGCAAAGTACTTTGTATGGCTCCGATGCGATGGCAGGGGTTGTAAATATTATTACAAAGAAAGGATCTGGTAAACCTACACTTACTCTCTCAGGTGAAGGTGGATCATACAATAGTTTTAAAGGTGCGTTGGGATTTACCGGCAACTATAACAATTTAAATTATAACCTTTCCTTTGGTAGAACTCAGTCTAACGGCTTTTCTGCTGCAGGCGAAAAATACGGTAACACAGAGAATGATGGTTATAATGGAAATAATTTTTATTCAAGAATTGGATATGACTTTAATAGTGAATCCGGGATAAATTTCTTTTTTAAATATTCAAAAGCCGAAACAGACCTTGATCAGGGAGGCGGAGAATTTAAAGACGATCCTACTTATAAATATAATCTTGAGGAAACAGGTATTCGCACTGAAGGATTTATAAATCTATTTGATGGATTATGGGAATTGAAATTAGGCGGATCATATATTAGAAATGTAAGAAAGTATAATTACGATTCAACCTTGTTTAATCCTTCCTCATCAAATAGTTTTTATGATGGCAGAAAGTATAAGTTAGACTGGCAAAATAATTTTAATCTGCCGGCAAATAACATTATTACTTTTGGTATAGAAACGGAAATCGAACAAGCTGCTACAATGTTTTATTCACTTTCCGCCTTTGGACCATACGAGAGTCTTCTTCCTAAAAGTGAAGCAACTACAA
>CAZPSY010000186.1:0-3878 GCA_964589295.1 uncultured Ignavibacteriaceae bacterium | reverse complement strand
ATTTTGACTTATTAGTAAATAAAATAAGAAAAGACTTTGGTGTTTCGGTTGAAGTTTATGGAGTGGCTCAACTTACCGCTGCATCTTTGATTAATTCAGCGTCAAAGTTTGTATCAATTGAAAATGATTTGTTACTAAAAATTACAAGGTAGTGTGAAAATGAAAATGAACTATGCAATTGTTTTCGTGAGCGATATGAAAAAATCAGTATCTTTTTATAAAGATGTCATAGGGCTTCCACTAAAATTTGAAACTCCTGAATGGACTGAGTTTGCCACAGATGGTGCAACATTGGCTCTGCATAGAAGTGACGCAACTCATCTCGCTGATTCAAAACAGAAACTTGAGCCTGCAGGCAGCTGCCGCCCAGGTTTAGAAGTACCAAACCTTGGAGTATTCCATAAACGAATGATAAAAAATGGCGTAACCTGCAACCAGGAACCAAAAGAAGTTTTCGGTGCAAGGCTTGCTCAATATATTGATCCTGATGGACTTATTATTTCAGTTGGTGAGGAGAATTGATATCCTGAGCAAAATTTTCATTTTACAGTATAAGTTCTTAATTATAAACAACATTCAAAATGATCTATGGACATTTAAGCAGCAGGACTTACAGAAAAATGATTAGCGAACAAATTTAATAGAAATTGATTTGCTTGAGAATTATATATTTTAACTGTGAATAAATTATTATTGAAAATAAGATTTAAGTAGAAAAAGTTTTTAATGATAAACACAATCAGGTCATATTGGGAAACTCATCCTCTAATTCTTATCCTGATCACAGCAGGAGTTGTTAGATTATTAGCAGCAATTTTTTCGCTGGGTTATGGAATGCATGATGACCATTTTTTGGTAATAGAACTTGCCCAAAACTGGATAAATGGTTCCACTGAATGGTTTGATGAAGGACCGGTAATAAGGCGTGGTTTATTATATCCTGGTTTACACTACCTGCTTTTTTTGTTTTTAAAAAATTTAGGTATGACCGATCCTCAATCAAAAATGTTTGTTGTAAGGTTAATTCACGCTATCTACTCCATGCTAATTGTGTTATTCGGTTATCTTATTTCTCTGCAGTTAACTGATAAAAAAACAAGTTCACAGATAGGCTTGTTTCTCGCACTACTCTGGATTCTGCCCTTTATGAGTGTACGATGCCTGCGGGAAATGGTTTGCATTCCGCCCTTAATGATCGGGTTATACTTTGCTATTAAAAGTAAGGGCAATAACTCAGAGTTTAAATACTGGATGCTATCCGGCATATTCTTTGGTATTGCGGTTGCTCTACGATTTCAAACAGCATTTTTTGTTGCGGGCTTTGGTGTGGTTCTTCTCTTTCAAAGAAGATGGAGAGAATCAGCCTGGTATTCAGTAGGATTTATATTATCAGTATTAGCAACGATAGGAGCTGTGGACTGGATTGCATGGGGAGTTCCGTTCTCTTCCATCTATAACTATGTAAGTTATAATATTAAGGAAGGATCTTCGCTAGTGATTGGTCCCTGGTATAAGTACACAATATTAATTATTGGTATATTGATTCCACCATTGAGTATCATGCTCTCTTTTGGATTTCTTAAAACCTGGAAAAAGTATGCGATAATATTTTGGCCGGCATTTTTCTTTTTCTTCTTTCACTCCTATTTCCCACATAAACAAGAACGCTTTATTCTACCTTTTCTGCCCTTTATAATCATTCTAGGAGTTATCGGTTGGCAGGAATTTGTAATCAATTCAAAATTTTGGAAGCAGAAGCAAAAATTACTAAAAGGAATTTGGATCTGGTTTTGGAGTATTAATTGTATACTGTTAGTAATTTTTACTTTTACCTACAGCAAAAAAAACAGGGTGGAATCACTTTCCTATCTTTCCCACAAAAATTATGTAACAGGGGTTGTTTGGGAATCACATCTAAATGAAGCACCTTTCATTCCGGTATATTATTTAAACAAATTTGTTCCGGTTTATCCCTTTGCTGCTTCAAAATCTTTCGATGAGTTAAATGAAGAAATTATTCGCTCAGATTATTCATTCCCAAATTATATTATTTTATTAGGCGAATCGGGCATCAAAAAACGTGTGATGAATTTTGAAACTTATTTTTCTAAAAGGCTGCAACTTGAGAAAATTGTAAATCCAAGTTTAATCGATGATATATTGTACACTTTAAATCCTAGACGGAACGTAAATCAAAAAAGTTATATCTATAAAATCAATTAAGATTAAGCATCGGCTTATAATTAAAATAACGAGTGTGTTACTTTTAGGTTAAATACTATTGATTTGCGCTTAAAAAGACTACAATACCTTAGCTGAATAGTGGGATTTTGGTTTTGGGTGCACAGAGAATTAACCGTTTTGAAACAGTCAATTGTTATGCATTTCTTCCTCATCGCATAAAAATAGCCTTGACTTTATAAATCAATTTGGGCATCTTTTTGCACAGTATTAACAGAATAATTCATTCAGGAGTCTTTTCCATGCCCAGAAAATACTATTTGCTCATTGCTGCCTTTCTTTTATCTGTAACATCAATTAATGCACAAACCGAGTTTGGTAAATATGCCGGCGAATTTATGGCTATTGGAATTGGCGGAAGACCACTTGGTATGGGCGGCGCATTTACCGGTATTGCCGATGATGTTACTTCCGGTTATTATAATCCTGCAGGATTGGCAAACCTTAACTACCCCCAGCTTTCGCTTATGCACTCAGAGCAGTTTGGCGAGCTTGTTAATTATGATTATGTCTCTGTTGGAATTCCTTTCCAGGAAGATTTAAGTTTTGGTGTAAGTGTTATGCGTCTTGCTGTTGATGGAATACCGGATACTCGCGAAGCACTTATTAACGGGCAAACCGGTGCACAGATTTATGATATTAACCACATCTTTGCGAGGCTGGATTATTCTAAAATTACCGAGTTCAGTAACCAGGACTGGGCGATTTATCTGACCTTTGCGAAAAGACATTCTAAAGACTTTTACTGGGGAGCAAATATAAAAATAATAAGGAGAGATATAGCAGAGTTTGGTGCAACCGGCATTGGCTTTGATGTTGGAGCTTTGTATTCACCGATGGATAATCTTTACGTAGGTGCTAATGTTCAGGATGTAACAACAACACTGGTTGCATGGAGCACCGGGTTAAATGAACTAATCTCCCCTACTCTTAAAATAGGAAGCTCTTATAAATTTGTTGAAATACTTGGCGGTTACATCATGCCCGCTCTCGATTTTGATATCCGTTTTGAGAACAGGCGATTTGCTTCCAACTTCAATCTTGGTCCGGTTAGTTTTGATATGCACGCAGGACTTGAGTGGAACATTGAAAACCTGGTTTACATACGGGGCGGTTACAACGATGTGAAACAATTTACTGTGGGTGCAGGTGTTAAGCTTCCTAAGCTCAATATAGATTATTCATTTGCAAGGTTTAACCAATCTGAGCTGGACAGACTTCCGGATTCACACAGAATTTCTATATTGCTAACTTTAGAAGAACCGAAATTTTTGAGAGATGGGATATAAAAAGCATCTGAATTAAGAAACTGCTTCCTTATTTACCAGCTTTGTAAGAGCGTCAACCAATTCTTGATTACGAACGGGCTTTGTAATATAAGCATCTGCCCCTGCATCTAATGCCTGCCGCTGAACTTGACTGAAAACGTGAGCCGATAAACAAGCAACAGGGATGTTTTTATAGGTAGGATGTTTTTTCAACTCTCTAACAATTTCAACTCCGCTTTTTTCCCCATTAAGAGAAACGTCCATAAGAATTCCATCATAATGGTTTTCAGAAAGTTTTTGGTAAAATGTTGTTGCAGAATCGCAAACATCTACATCAAATTTTCTTTTAAGAATAAGCTTCAAGAATTT
>CAZPSY010000185.1:0-3913 GCA_964589295.1 uncultured Ignavibacteriaceae bacterium | reverse complement strand
GCTATAACATAACCTTATTTTAGAAAGCTTCAAATACAAATTAGCAAGTAAAAACGCCTGATTAGAAAAATTGGGTGAATTCGAAATCAATGAAAGTTGGTTGGGTTTTTTTTACTTACTAATCATTAAGTCTATTTTTCTTGACATTCCTTTATATACTATATTACTTGCAAAAGTAGCAATATCAAAATTATTCTAACCTTTTTGCCCATACTCAGGATTTGAAATAAAAGAAAGACTTCAGCTCCCAGAGAAGATTGCTCTATTAAAATAACCGTGTCTTAGTGCCTTTTAAGTGAAATTTTCTTGCCGCAACCACGCTAAGTAAAAATCAATCTTTTAGCTTCTTACCAAACAGGTAAACAATTCCTACCAACAGAGTAGCTATTATTAAGAGAGAAATATAAGGTGATATACCATAAGCAGTTAAGATATCTCCAAAAATCATACAAACAACTCCAACTAAAATTGCATACGGCAGCTGCGTTCTAACATGATCTATATGATTACACCCGGAAGCCATTGAACTGAGAATTGTTGTATCAGAAATAGGTGAGCAATGATCTCCCCAAACACTCCCCGCAAGCACGGAGCTTATTACTCCATTTAAAATTAAAGTACTTTCCTGAGGGTTATAATTTTGCATTCCAGTTACAGTTGTTGCAAGCGGAATTACTATTGGAAACAAAATTGCCATCGTTCCCCAGCTTGTGCCGGTTGCAAAACTCGTTGCTCCGCATACTGCAAAAACTATTACGGGTAAGAACCGCGGGTTTACAACATCACTTATTAAACTAATAATATAATCAGCAGTTTTAATCTCGTTAGTGATTGATCCGATTGCCCAGGCAAGCGTTAAAATAATTATTGCAAGCAGCATAGATCGTATACCAAGGAACCATGCGTCAACAGTTTCCTTTAAGTTCATAATCCGCTGGCTAATGATCATAATTGCTGCAACAACACATGCTGATAAACTGCCCCAAAGCAATGCAAGGTAAGAATCGGAATTTGCGATTATATCCTGTATGTTAAAATCAATAATCCCCTGCTCCTGTAATGAATTTACTCCTGTATAAATTAACCCGATTATAGTTCCAACAATTATTACAAGTATTGGGATTACACCGTTGTACCATTTTGCTTTTTCTTCGTTACCTAAAATTTCTGCACTGTGCGTCATATCTTTCGAACTATCAACATCCGCGTTTGATACTTCTCCTTCCTCAACTGCTCTTCTCTCAGCTTTATACATTGCTCCAAAATCCCTGCCCGTTAATGAAATGAGAAATACAAAAAATAACATTGCAATTGGATAAAAACGGTAAGGAATTGTAGCCAAAAAAGTTGTATAAGCATTTGCCTGCGATCCTATCATACCTAAGCCATCCTGAATTAAACCAACTTCATACCCAATCCAGGAACTCACAATAAAAACACTTGCAACAGGTGCAGCGGTAGCATCTACAATAAAAGATAATTTCTCACGGGAGATCTTTAGTTTATCAGTTACAGGTCGCATCAGGTTGCCAACAACAAGTGTGTTTGCGTAATCATCAAAGAAAATAATTATGCCCGATAACCAGGTTGCAATCATTCCCGATTTTCGTGACCTTGCAAATTTAGTAAGCACATTTGCAATTCCCCTTGTTCCACCGCTCCTGGAAATTAATCCTATCACTCCACCGAATAAGAGAGTAAATACAATTATCTGGATGTGCGAAACATCGCTAATAGCATTAATAACATATTTATCAGCCAGCCGCAGTAATCCCGTTAAAGGATTGTAATCATAAATAAAAACCGCACCCACGTAAATTCCGAATATCAAAGATAGGATTACCTGCCTGAATATTAATGCAAGAATAATTGCGAGCAAGGGAGGAATTATACTTAGCAATCCTGGTATTACTCTAACCGATTGTGAAGGTAATATATATCCTTCTGCTGAAATAGTGAAGGTTCCCGTTTCAGGAATATTTATAGCTGCATTAAAACTACCAGCCCTTACATCCGCAATATATTCTTCTGTAACATCCTCACTGACGATTAAGATCTTAACAAAATTTATCGAATCAGGAAATTCAGACCCGGAAATATTAAACTCAATATTTTCAAGGACAATTTTGGGAACCTCTATAACCTGCGCACTTAATTGCGTAGATAATAAAAAGAGAAAAAGAGGAAGGAAGAAATAACCTTTCAGCTTGAAATATTTTTTTATTGGAAAATGAATAAATATGCCTCAGCTTTAGTAATTAATATAACCGCTTGTTAAAAAATATCAAAAATAATCGTTATTTTTGTTCAGATTTCATTTAAAAAGAATATAGTATGAGGTTGTTAACTTTTTACCTGGTTTTAATTTTCATAGCTGCATCCTGCTCCGATAAAACTGAAATTCCGGAGAGTGGTGTAGAAAATGGAAATATGCTGCAATCATTAGTTAGTGAAGCGGTATCAGGCAGCATTGGTGCAAACCGGCTCCTTTCCGGTTTGATAGATGATGATGTTCCAGAAAGGCGAGACTACCACCAAATAGATATTGATAGTTTTTATTTAGAGGGTAGAACTTTTTTTTCCGTTATTGTTGAGTATCCCAACCCTGCATTAAATCTCTTTGCAGTTTACGATCAGTACCTTGAGTTCTATCTTCTTGATAAATCACTTAATGGAAATATTACCTCTAAGTGGAAAAAACTGGATGATAAAAATTTAATACTCGTTTCAGAAAAATTTGTCTCTAAAGATTATATAAAATTAGAAAGATTATCTATTTACTCTGTTGATGGTATATCTGCGAGAATTCTATTCCGCTCACTAAATAAGCTTGAAAAGGGAGGGAAGGAATATTTTCAAACGGTTACTTTTATTTCGGATGAATATATTATTACAACTATTACAGGTTCCAGTCGGGAAGGACTAACAAGCAGCGCAGTTACTTTTTATTGCAATACAATTTCAGGCGATTATTTAAGCCCTAACAATTACTTTTCAACATTCGTAAAAAATCAAATAGAAAATTACGACTTCGAACCGGTAAACCCACAGTTAACTTCAACAGCAGAAACTAACGGAACCCCTCTTCTTATCCACGATAATAAGGGTTACATTATTGGTGCCTCTAAAGATTGGAAAGAGATAAATAACTTTGTTGCAAGAAGAGATCTTAAAAAACCTTTTGCAGGGTACAGTTATATTAATGAATCTCTTGGTGCAACTCTTTCTGTTATTAAACTACCGGATGGAAGCTTTGCAGAACAATATCTTGACGTAAAATTTGGTGAAGCATCAGGAAACGCGTATAAAATAAGGGCAACTGAAATTATTAGCAGAGGAAGAAAATATTTTCAGTTTGTGGAACACAATTGTAGGGGGCAAAGGTTTCTGCTCATCTTCGAAGCTCCAAAACATTCTTACGAAGAGAGCAAAAAAGTTTACACTACAATAATTAGTTCATTCAGAATAGATTGCTAAAGTTATTTGGATTTTGAAGATATTAAAAAAGGGTAACCGGCTACACAAACTTATGCTTACCGCTGCTTCCTTCCGGACCTGACGGAGTTGGGCACTAATCTGTAAACCGGCACCCTAAACTTATTGAACGAGGGATACAAAAATTCGAAATCTCTTGTAATAATGCAAACTGCGACAGTCAAATTTTTGTAACGGATTAATGGTTCTTCTGATCTTTAAATGAGTTTCTTTCCCAGAAAACTCCATCGCTCAATCCTTGTATTTCTTTATCACCTTCAGCTAATTCAAGTCTTTTCTGTGCAAGGCAGCAATACATTTCATCAATTTCAACTCCAATAAATCTTCTTCCAAGCTTTTTTGCTCCTATTACCGAACTTCCAGATCCAAGGAAAGGATCAAAAACTAAATCACCTTTGTTAGTACTTGCTAAAATTAT
>CAZPSY010000184.1:0-3913 GCA_964589295.1 uncultured Ignavibacteriaceae bacterium | reverse complement strand
TGCTAATAAAGCTGCATCAGAAGAACTTGGATACAGTCCAACCGATTTAGAAAACTCATCCTTTACATCACATGTACCCGATGAAGATAGGGCAACGATAAACCAGACTTTATTCCAATCCGAATTTAAAGAACGAATAAATTTAGCATCCAGATTAAAAAATTCTATTGATGAAGTTATAGAAGCAGACCTGACTATCACACCATTGCTTGATGTAAATTCAGAAATTGAATTCTATGCAATTCTTGCTAAACCGATAGTTGGAACTCCTGAGGATACAGGTGAAGAAAAAGTAAGGGAAGTTATAAAAGAAGTTGTTGTTGAAAAACCGGTTGAACCGGTAACTACTGTCAGACAAACTGATTCCGATTTTCTTTCAAGTGTATTCCACGAAATATTAACTCCTATGAATGTTATCTTGGGTTTTGCACAGGAACTTGCTGATGGAATAGAAGACTCTACTCCCGAACAAAAGGAAGCTGTGGAAATTATCAACCAGAACAGAATTACTTTGTTGAATACTATGAACTCAATTATTGAATTTACAGAAACTCAACAAGGAAAATCTGAACTTAATATTACTGAATTTAGAATAACCGATCTGATAGATAAACTTGATAAAAGTATTGTTGAAATAACCGGCAACCAGAATATTGAATTTGCTTACGGAAAAATATCATCTTCATTAAAATTTGAAACAGATAAAAGTAAATTCGAAAGTTTGATGAATAATCTTATCCGTCTAATTAGCCATGTTACCGATGGTAATAAGATCTATTTTTCTGCATATAATTTAGATGAACACCTTTTTATTATTTCAATTTCGGATAATTACGGTTCAACTTCCGATGAATTAAATAATTTGCTGCAGAAACTTTTCATCGATCTGAAAGATCCAAAAGAATTGGGAGTATCAAAATTAACTGCTCAAATTACCAGTACGTTATTAGAAACTTTAGAAGGGAAGTTTGTTACACAGCAAACTGATAATGGAAAAATTGAATCAGGTTTCCAGTTTCCTATAAAGATGGTTAAAGAACACGAAACTATTCCCGATTTTGAAACCGAGGATGAATCAATAATTGAAGAAGAGACACAAATTGATCTTGACGAACCAATAATACATGATGAAATTGAAATTGAAGAAGAAACTTCGGAACCTCTGTTTGATGATGACACGGAGCCACAAACCGAAAGTACAATCGCAGAAAAGATTGAAGAATTAGAAGCGGAACTTAGTGATGAGTCTCCATCTTTAGAAAAAGAACTTACTCCTGAACCGGTAATGGTTGATGACAAACTCGATACCTCTAAATTATCCTGTCTTTATATCGAAGACCAGGTAGATTCACAAATATTATTTAAAGTCCAGATGAAGGGATTGAAAGATATTCAGTGTGCTAAAAGCTTTGAAGAATCTGTTCCCCTGTTAGATGCTAATAAGTTTGATTTTATTGTGATGGATATTAATCTGCAAGGAGAATATAACGGTTTGGATGCGTTAAAGATCATTCATAAAATGCCGGGATTAGAAAATATTCCCATCATTGCCGTTACTGCATACGTACTGCCAGGCGATAAGGAAAAATTTATAGCAACCGGCTTTAATGATTTTATATCGAAACCCATCTTTCGCGAAAAAATGATTGAAGTTCTGGAAAAGATTTTCTAGCAATAGTTTCCTCTAAAATTTTAGCACATTCACATCTTCTCAAAAAAACTATTCTTGCCCCGATTTTACTAGTTGATTAATTTATTAGCATTATTTATATTACCATACAAATGTATGGTATTTATTTTGTAATGCTATTGTAACTCACTAACCGAAGGTGTGCCCATGTCACGCGAATTGACGGAGGTTCAGAAAAAAATACTTGATTATTTGATTGATCAGATAAAAGGAAAGGGAATTCCTCCAACGCTGGCAGAAGTTGCTAAACATTTTGGTTATAAAAACCGTGCAACTGTTCAGCAGCATTTTGGAGCAATTGAAAAAAAAGGATATATCAGGAAAAATCCAAAACTAGCACGTGGGATTGAACTTACACTTGAAGATAAATTTTTTGTGCCTCGCCCGATTTTAGGTGAAGTTGCTGCTGGTAATCCGCTTACAATTTATCCTGATGCAATAGACACAATTGAGCTTCCTACAGTTGCAAGGATGCCGAAAGATTCTTTTCTCCTTAGAGTAAAAGGAGATAGCTTAAAAGATGCATACATATTCAGCGGTGATATTGTAATTATTAATCCTAACCTTGAACCAAAGAACGGACAGATAGTGGTTGCCGTTTTAGATGATGCCGCTGTGGTTAAAAGATTTTATAAAAAGAGAAACCAGGTGGAGCTGATTTCAGAAAATCCCGAATATGAACCGATAATTATCGATAAAAAATATCCGTCATTTAAACTTGTTGGAATTGTTGTTGGCGTTTACAGAAGTATGGAGAGGAAGAAGGTGGGGTAGGGAATGCCAAAAATCTACATTGGTACAGCTGGTTGGTCTTATAAGGATTGGGTGCCGTCATTTTATCCTAAAAATCAATCCGGCTCATTCGATTGGCTGAAGTTCTATTCTCATTACTTTAACTGTGTTGAAGTAAACTCAACTTACTATGCATACATAAGTCCGAAAGTTGTAGAGGGATGGATTACAAAAGTCAGCGATTCGGATAATTTTATTTTTGATGTAAAGCTTCACCAGGATTTTACTCATAAAAGAAAATTTGATGATCAAAACATAAAAGCAATAAGGTATAACCTCGATCTGCTTGCAAAAGAAGAGCGGCTTGGCGGTTTGCTCATCCAGTTTCCTTATTCTTTTTCTTTTAATGATCCTGCTGTTAAGTATATACAGAAACTGAAAGATACTTTCCCCAACTATAACTGCTTTGTGGAAGTAAGGCATTCATCCTGGAGGAATAAAAAAGCGTTTGAGTTTTTTAAGGAAGCCAACCTTACTTTTTGTACTATTGATCAGCCGCAGATTGGGGAGGCACTTCCATTTGAGCCAATCATAACAAACGATAAGGGATATATCCGTTTTCACGGTAAAAATGAGGATGCGTGGAAGAGATCAATAAACAGTTATGGTAAAAAACAGACTTACGAAGAACGAAGCGAACGGTATAAGTATTTATATTCACCGGGCGAGTTGGTTGAAATAGAGCAGAAGATTAAATCGGTGCAGGAAAAAGTGAAGGAAGTGCATGTTATAATGAATAATCATCCACAGGGAGATGCTGTGGCAAATGCATTTGAGTTAGTACATCTGCTTGAAGGAAAAGATAAAATTGAAATACCGGGAACAATAATTAAAGCTTATCCCAGATTGGAGGAGATATGCGCAAATTAATTCATCATATCTGCTCAGTATGACGATTAGTGAAAATTATTTTTTAGGAATTTATTCTAGGCGCAATCATTTATTCAGAATTTAATTATTCCATTATAGATATTAAATAAAAAGATTAATAATTTTATCCATCTATTTGATGGGGAATAAATAATATCAATCAATTATTAAGAGGGCAATCATGAAAATATCAAGAATGAATCCGTTTAACGGAACCGGCAAAACCGTAGCTTTCTTTGATGTTGAAACCGAAGAAGGTATGAATATCAAAGGGTTTACTTTAGTTGAAGGCTCTAATGGATTATTTGTTGGAGTTCCAAGCGAAAAAGGAAAAGACGATAAGTATTACGATCGCGTCTATATTCCAAAGGAACTTAAAGAGCAGCTTGCAGAAATGGCAATAACAATGTATAATGAATCGAAGGATGGGGTAGCATCTACAGAGAGTGCTGATGATTCCACTCCATTTTAATTTGAAATAGTTTCTATATTACTTTTACATTTTTTTATAAGCTAAACATTACAGTAAAGCTTAAGAGGATAATTATGTTTGAATTACCA
>CAZPSY010000183.1:0-3965 GCA_964589295.1 uncultured Ignavibacteriaceae bacterium | reverse complement strand
AATCGAGAATTATACCTGTACCGTTTATATTAAGATAGTAACAGTTTGCGCCTATTTCTGCTGCGCCGCCTAGTGGAAGAAACTGAATCATCAGAAAACAGATTTTTATTTTAAAATTAAAATATGCTTTTGTGAGATAAGCAGAAAGGAGTATAAAATGCCAGTCACCCTAAAAATGACTGGCAGAAGTTTTCAATGATATTTTTTTCTACTACTTCATAAGAGTCATCTTGATTGAACTGGTGTAGTTGCCTGCTGTAATTTTGGCTACATAAAAACCACTTGACAAACCCTCACCGTTGAAATCAACTCTATAACTTCCCGCTGATTGTTCTTCATTTACAAGAGTTGCAACTTTATTTCCTAATACATCATACACATTTAACTCAACAAATGATTCTTCAGGAATGTTATATTCAATACTCGTTGCCGGGTTAAACGGGTTAGGATAATTCTGACTTATTGAATAATCTTTTGGCGATCCACTTGTTAGTTCAACTCCGGTGGTTGTAAGTGCCCCACCATAAGAAGTCCCATCAGCGCTAATTACACCGCTGTTTGGAGGAAGGAGATCTGTAGCAAACACTGCTACCACCAAACCATTTAATGCGAGGAAAGAGTAAGTGACAATCTGATCAAATCCACTAACATTTAGCGACTCTTCTATTCTTAATGCATCATAGCTGGCTCCGCCGGGGACAGTCATAGTGCCATAAGCATCTATTCTATAACTAGTGAAAATGGAAGTGGAATCAAAAGGAGTGCCATTAATCAGAATGATCTGTGTAAATGACTGGGACCATTGGGAATTAATGGTCATTGGAGTTTCATATGTACGTCTGTATGGATCATTCTTAATTGAAGTTACAAAACCGGGAATTGAAGCCACGGTGGCTGAGGAACCCATTGCATCAAATGTTCCGTTTAATTTAGAATATGTCCAAATTTCAGCTTGTTCTCCTTGTGAGAAGTCTGTAGTATAAACACAGACATCCGCACCAGCAAAATCCGATATATATGGTGACGAATTTGGGTCAATGCTTTCCATATCAGCCGTCAGATTGGATTGCAAAGTAGTAAAATTCCAGTTATTGCCACCACCGGGTGAACCAATATCAATCATCGATTGTGAAGTGTCCTGGTGAATTGTGGTACCGTTACCAACCGCAAACATATCAGCTACATCACTGCTGGTAATGGTGATTTGCGCATATGCAGTGCAGCTTGCTACTGCAAAAAATACAAGAATTATTTTCATTTTCTTTATCTCCTGATTTTATTAATAATTTGTAATTAATGTAAAAACCATAAATTGTTTTCTAATCATTCAAAAAGAGTAATGTGATTGCCGCTTGCTATTTCAGCAAACTCATTTTGATAGTCTTTATAAAATTTCCTGCTCTTAGCTGAGCAATATAAAAACCGCTAGCAAGATTATTTGCTGTGAAGCCTGCTCTATAAGTTCCTGCAGTTTGTTCTTCATTAATCACTTCAGCAACTTCATTCCCGAGTATGTCATAGACCTTTAACTGAACAAACGAACCTTCTGGAATACTGTATTCAATATTAGTGGATGGGTTAAACGGGTTTGGATAATTTTGACTTATAGTAAACTCATTTGGTATTTCATTCGAAAATGTTTCGACGCTAACAATGCTAAGATTCTCATACCAGTTAATTTCACTGTCCAGTGCAGAAGCAGAAAGAACATCTATATCTCCATCGCCATCAACATCACCTGCAAAAACAGATTTTGCATTAACTGCATCGGTTGAAATTATATGAGTTGTAAAATTTTCATTGCCATCATTTTCATACCAGGCAATTTTATTATCGTCCTCGGAAGCGGATAGCACATCAATATCACTATCGCCATCAATATCTGCTGCATAAACCGAATTTGCATAATTTGCGTCAGTTGTTATAATGTGTGTTGTAAAATTTTCATTACCGTCATTCTCATACCAGGCTATTTTATCATGTAAAGAGGAGGCTGAAAGCACATCAACATCCCCATCACTATCCACATCTATTGCATAAACTTGCTTTGCAGCATTTGCATCCGTTGTAATAGCATGTTCTGTGAAGTTTTGAGCACCGTCATTTTCATACCAGGCTATTTTCCCATCACTTGAAGAGGCGGAAAGCACATCTATATCCCCATCAGTATCTACATCGATAGCAAAAACTGATTGCGGATTATTTACATTTGTTGAAATAGTATGAGAAGTAAAATTTTCACTGCCATCATTTTCATACCAGAAAAATCTATCATTGAATTGAGAAGTAGCAAGCACATCCCCATCCCCATCTCCATCAAGATCAATAGCAAATACAGAGGAAGCCTGGAGAACAGTCGTAGCTATTGAGTGGTACGTAAAATTCTCACTCCCATCATTTTCATACCACGCAACTTCATGATCTCTTATTGATGCTGACAGCACATCCATATCATTATCACTATCAACATCAAAAGCATAGACTGATCTTGGCCCGTCTGCTTCAGTTGAAATCAATAATTCTGTGAAGTTTCCATTACCGTCATTCTCATACCATTTAACTTCATTAGCTATATAAAGTGCAGATAATACATCCAGGTCTCCATCCCCATCAATATCCTCTGCATACATTCCTTCCACGTTTGGTGCATTCATTGTTACTATGTGGGAAGCAAATTGAACCTGGGAAAAAACATTAATTGTTAAACAAATAAATATTACTAACAATGCCGAACAGTATTTCATAACCTTATGCTCCTTTAATTGTTATATTAAATTTTTATAAACTCAACTCTTCTATTATTCGCTTTACCTTCCTGAGTTGCATTTCTGTCAACCGGACTGCTTTCGCCGTATCCTTTAGTTTCCAATCGGGAAGTA
Organism: uncultured Ignavibacteriaceae bacterium; assembly: GCA_964589295.1. GTDB lineage: Bacteria > Bacteroidota > Ignavibacteria > Ignavibacteriales > Ignavibacteriaceae > JAZGGS01. The sequence continues at coordinate 1,086 of CAZPSY010000183.1, read as the reverse complement.
TTAATGCCCTGTTCAACCAAGGCTGATTTAACAGCTGCAGCACGGTCTTGCGAAAGTTTTTGATTAAAGGATTCATCGCCATCGCTATCAGTATGTCCTTCCACTCTGAATTTCAAATCCGGATGTTCCTTCATCATTTCCACAATTTCATTTATTGTTCCCATAGATTCACCCTTTATGCTTGCCTTGTTCACGTCAAATAAAATTCCTCGCGTAACAAATTTGCCTTCAGAAAGAATTCTATCGTATAATTTTTTGCCTCCCTCATTAACCCGGATATTTTTTATGGAACTCATTTTAATATTACGAACATCATAATGTCCTCCGATGGAAAACATTTTTGGCTGAAATCCAAGATTCGGAATATTTAGCATCCGCTCTTCATTCATATATAATTTCAGTGATCTTTTATTAAAAGCAATTGCAATGTGCTTCCATTTTGGTTGCCAGTTTTTCTTTTCATCAACGTAAGATTTTGTTTTTCCACCAAACTGTCCCATTTTAACTTCATTCCATCTAATATCGATAGCCATAACATATTTTCCTTCTATATTTACAGTATTGCCTGTTCCTTCAAAAAATCTGATTTTATAAATGTCGGACCACTTAGCTCCGCCATCTTCAAAAAAAACATCAAACTCAATCGTAAAAATTTCGGGCAGGAAATCTTTTTTATCCATTAAAGGAAAAATTATGGAGTTGTTATTGCTGAAATGAATTACATTCTTGCCATTTAATGAGGCAACTTCTGCACTTCCACTCAACAAATCCCAGCGGGAAGGAAACTCACCAATTTCTTCACCCGCAAGATTATCTTCAAAAATTATTTTATCACCGGCTACAAAATCATATTTAGATCCTAACTTTACTTCTTCCCCCGGACTTTCAACTGATGTGGTTTGATTTGAGTTATCTTCTACCTCAGTACTTTTTTCAGTTGTAGTTTTCTCTTGATCATCTTTCTTATCTTCTTCTTTATTATTATCACCTTCCAAGCCTTTATCAATAGTCTTATCAATCTCTCTATCAACTTTTCTTTCCACCTTATTTTTTATTTTTTCCCCTAGATCGAATTGCCCAAAGACA
>CAZPSY010000182.1:0-3980 GCA_964589295.1 uncultured Ignavibacteriaceae bacterium | reverse complement strand
CGCTAAATGAAGAATGAAGATAATGGTTATAGTAGCTTGAGATAAAAAATGAACCACTTTAAAAATGAAGTGTTGGAATTTTTACAACAAGATGATTTGGAGAAAAACCTTGGGGAACTTCATAAATTTCCTTCCAAAAAATTAGTTAATGCGCTTTTTCCTTTTCTCTGCAGTACCAATAAAATTGTAAAAGAAAATACCGCAACAGCTATGGGAGAAGTTGTTTCAAAAATTGCTGAGAGTGATCTAGAATCTGCACGAATTATTATGCGCCGCCTGATGTTAAATTTAAATGATGAATCGGGTGGAATAGGATGGGGTGCGCCACTCGCAATGGGCGAAATTATGGCAAGAAGTGAAAAGTTGGCGGAAGAGTATCACAAAATTCTTATCTCTTATACTCCGGGTGGTGGAAATTATCTGGATTTTGAAGGTTTACAAAAAGATGTAATTGCAGGACTAAAAAGATTATCTCAAGCTCACCCTAAATTAGTGGAAGTGGTTGATCATCTTTTAAAGTAAAACCTAATTAAGGTTTAAGCCTGAGAGCAAATGCCATCGGTGTGAGTTTTGAGAATTGAACTCTTTGATAACCGAATAACATCATTACATTCCAACACTTGTTTATCTTAATCAGGCCCATAGCCATTAATTATTTCTGTTCTAATTTCTTCTGAAGTTGAAACATGTCTTACCAAAATGCTTTTGTTAATCGGATAAAAAGGTTCGGTTATCTACATGCTTTTGTGATTATTATAATCACTTAAGTGACTCAAAATTGCCTGATTTTATTGGGTTGACTAAACATTTTTGAAAAATTAAACGTCCTATCCAATAATTAAAAATATTAGTGTGGCAACATATTTATTTCTCACTGCTATTGCGCAGTTATACATTTATTTATATCTTCGTTTAACAATTACCAAATAGTGGTTAAACACTAATTATCCAACCAACTATCTTTTATTAATCTTAAGTGAGAGGACTATGCGTATTACAAAATTCTTATTTGCCATCATGGCTTTAACATTATCAATTCTACTTTTGAACTGCTCTTCACCAAAGGAAAACAAAACTTTGAGCAAATCTGATATATCACCAGGTACCGCAAAAATTGTTGGGACCATTACAGAAATAGAACCTGTTTCAGATACTGAAAATTTGAGCGGTCCCTGTTCTAAAATTCCGTGTATAGCTTTAGTTAAAGTTTCTTCAGCTGTTTACGGTGCTTCATTCCCTCAAATTGCAATGGGTAAAGAAGTACGAATGAAATTCCTTTTTACTCTTGAAAAAACTACAAAAGAACTATTCCCTAATATGGAAGAAGAATATCCCGGATTAAAGGTGGGAGACGAATTTACTGCGGTTGTAGCTCATATAGAAAGCATAGATGAGACCGCTCCAATATTCCAGGTTCACGGTTATGAAACAAATTAATTTATCTTAATCATAAATAAAATAAAGGAAAGACTTATGAACAAAAAAAATCTGACTGTCTTTGTTGTAGGCGTACTAATTGCTGCGGCAGCAATGGTATTCTTCTACAATGGAAATAAGCCTATTACAACAGACTTAAAATATGCCAAGACAGAAATGTTTTCAAAGGATGATCCCTTTGCCCGAATTGAGTTTGAAAGAAGAATGTTGGTTGATCCGGTCACTGGTGAAATCCCTGAAAACATAAGGATGAGAGAATTAGAATTTGCATCAAATTTACCTACGGTTGAATCTATTTCTCTCAACAAAGGGAACCTTGCAACCTGGACAATGCGTGGTCCAATAAACAGGGGTGGAAGAACACGCGCACTTGGAATTGATTTAAGGACACAAACACCACCGAACATAACAATAATCGCATGTGGCGTATCGGGTGGAATCTATAAATCTGTTGATAACGGAGCTACCTGGGTAAATAAACTTCCTGCGAATGTTATTCACAGTGTAACTTGTTTAGCACAGGATTCCCGTCCCGGCCAGGAAAATACCTGGTATGCTGGAACAGGTGAAGCTATGGGATCTGCCGATGGTGGTGGAGGTGCTAGCTTTAGAGGCGACGGTGTTTTTAAGTCTATGGACAACGGTGAGACATGGACTTTACTGCCATCGACTTCTGATGGTAATGTACAAAGTTTTAATTCTTTATGGAGATATGTAAACAACATCACTGTCAATAAATCAACTGGTAGTGTCTTTGCTGCGGCTACCAACGTAGTTGTGAGAAGTCAGGATGGTGGTACTTCGTGGAATACTGTTAGAAGTACAGTAGCAAATCAGACCATGTCCGATATACAAATCACTACTACAGGTGTTATTTACGCTGCGATTCCTTTCGGAGAAATGGATGCTGGTATTTCTACTTCAGCAGATGATGGTGCTAATTGGACTGACATAACACCGGGTGGATTAACTAATTACCAAAGAATAGTTATGGCAATTGCACCCTCAAATGAAAACATATTATACATTTGGGCTTTTACAGGTACAGGAGCTACACAAACTGAGTTGTGGAAATATGATGCATCCACTACAAATTGGACAAATTTAACTACTAACATTCCTCCTCCTGATCCAAATCCGAATCTTGTCTCGGGAATGGACGTACAGGGTTCGTATGATATGGTTATTAAAGTAAAACCGGACGATGCCAATTTTGTAGTTATTGGCGGAACTAATCTTTACAGGTCAACAGATGGCTTTTCCACTCCAGTTACTTCTACAGGATGGATAGGCGGATATGCTAAGATTAATAATGTTTCACAATATGCTAATCATCATCCTGATCAGCACTCAATGGTATTTTTAAATCCTCCAAATTCTAATGTCCTATATTCCGGGCATGACGGCGGAGTAAGTAGAACTGATAATGTTACACAAACCGATGTGTCATGGTCAGATTTAGGTACTGGCTATGTTACTACCCAATTTTATGCTATAGGTATTGAACCTGTAACTGCCAATGATATGGTTATAGGAGGCGGACTTCAGGATAATGGAAATTATATAACATTTTCTGGTAATTTTAATACAGGTTGGGTTGATTGGCAAGGTGGTGGAGACGGTGGATATGTAGAAGTTAGGAAAACATCTGCAACCGAATACACAATATATTTGGAATCCCAAACGGGAGCTATAAGTCGACAAAAATATAATAGTGGAGTACTCACTGCTTTCGATGATATCCAACCTCCAGGAGGTCCATTCTTATTTGTTAACCCGTTTGTGCTGGATATTAATAACAGCGATTTTATGTATTTTGCGGCGAACGATGTTGTTGCCAGAAGTACAGACGTTTCCACAGCGGCTAACTGGCAAAATATGAATAATGCTACAACCGGCAGCTTTATTACAGCACTGGCTGTTTCAAAAGTTCCTGCCAACAGATTATATGTGGGTGGAAGTAATGGCGAAGTACTTAAAATTGATGGCGCAAACACTGGCGACCCCGTTCCAGTTAATATAAGTGCTGGGTTACCAACGGGTTATGTTAACTGTATTTATGTTGATCCGGCTAACGCTGACAATATTATAGCCGTACTTTCAAATTATAGTGTTATTAGTTTATGGAGTTCTGTTAATGGCGGTGCCGGTTGGACGAACATTAGCGGTAACTTAGAACAGAATCCCGATGGATCTGGTAACGGACCTTCCTGCAGGTGGGTAACATCTGTAAATGCTAACGGAACAATGAAATATTTTGTTGCAACCAGTACGGGTTTGTATTCAACAACTAACCTAAACGGCAACGCTACAGTTTGGGCACAAGAAGGACCTAACACTATTGGTAATGTTGTCTGCCCTATGGTAATAGGAAGAGACGTAGATGATTATGCCGTTGTTGGTACTCACGGAATGGGCGTATTTAGCTCAACGGGGGCAACTCCAGTTGAAGATGAGTCTACTCTTCTAGAGGACTATTCACTTTCACAGAACTATCCAAATCCTTTTAATCCTTCAACAACAATAGGATTTTCAGTGCCAGT
>CAZPSY010000181.1:0-3995 GCA_964589295.1 uncultured Ignavibacteriaceae bacterium | reverse complement strand
TTACCACGTGAACGAGGACCAGATGAAAAAGCATTTTGATTTAAACCAAAAATTTCCTCGAGAGGAATGGCATCGCCGGAAATGTTAACTTCATGTGGGTTTGGATTTACAACAAAGGTAGATTGTGCATCCAGTTGCTCTAAATTATTTTGCCCGAATAAAAATCCGGCGCAAACTATTACAAGAGCTCCTACTAGAAGTGAATTGAATCTGTTTTTCATATTTATGCTTCCTATTTTGTGAATGAATTAAGTTATTATAAAAAGATGTAAATCACATTAGCGTTAATCTCAATAATAATATTCGACTTTATTTAAAGTACGAATTTTAATTATTAAAAATAAATAGATTGTGATTACTTTTCAACCTATTAACTGGAATGACTTACGTGTCCATAAATGATAACAAATTGGATAGCCTTCGCAGAAACTATGCCATCACTAATTCTTGTTATATTTCTATATTTCTATATTTTTAAACAATTGTATTTTGGGAAGTCATAATTTACCGCCACATTTATACATTTTACAAAAAATGGCAGTAGTTAAAAGGGATTGTCTAAGCTGGATTGGGTTTTTAATTGTGATTTCATTTTCATTAAGGAATAAACTTACAAAAAGCTAAAAGAGAATTACATCTCTTTTTCTGCAGTTATAATTCTTTCATCAACAAACTGTGCCTGCTTTTTGTGCTCATCGGAAATATAAACAATCCCTTCTTCATTATGTGCTTCACCATAAACAGCATGAACAGATTTTAAACCCCCAAATATTTTTCTTGCATCGCAAATGTAAACGAGATCACCAACGTCCGCCTGCATTTTTTCCATATCGTTTTTAGAAAAGTTAATAATTTCTTCATCGCCCGGTTTAATTTTCCAATTAACTTTAACTGTTTCACCTTCGCGTTCGTTTAGCTTTCTGCCCTTAAATAGCTCTTTTGCTTTTAAAAGAGACCACGCGGTTAAGCCAGTTGTTTGTGCCTTTTCATCGTATTTAACAAAGTAAGTAACAGTTAATGCAACCAGTGCTGACATTACAATTGCAAGAAGGATCATTAATATGATTTCCGGATAAGATTCAGTATGAAGTTCGAGCAGGGAAGAACTAAATACAAGCAGAACAAAAATTATCGCAGCTGCCGCTGTGAGTATATACATTATTAGTTGATGATTCTCTTTTAATTTTATACGTTCTACAAATTTTTTCTGGTGTGCTGTTGTAAGTGTTACTGCAACCGCAACAAATGCACAAACAAAAAGATTATATAACGCTCTTATGTAAGAATATGGATGAGAAGGACTCATCTCAATTCCATGATCAAATGGAGCGATGAGGATACCAGGATAGTTGGCTCCTAATATCATTAATGCAACGCCACCAAGGAAGCTTGCTATTACTGCGGCCGGTGTAAACTTCCTCCAGAAAATTCCTAAAAATATTGCTATAACCAGCGGGGGAGTTAAGGTTGAATGGAAAAACCCGTGGGCTTCGTAAACTGTTGGAAAATCTCTGAATACCAAAACAGCAAGAACACCTAAAATTGTAATCACAACCGAAGAAATTCTTGCAGATGTCAATTCGTGTCTGTCTTCGGTTTTTGCATCTTCATCGTATTTTTTCAGCCATGTTTTTATGGGACGATGAATATCATTAATATAGATAGCAGCAGTTGCGTTTATAAGAGTATCAACCGTAGACATTAGCGCAGCAGTAAGAGCTGCCATAATAAATCCAAAAACACCGGGGGATGAAACGATATTTGCAATAACAACAAATATCTCATCAGGAGATGTGTTTGGAGGAACCACATCGGGATTGGTGATAGAAATAGCTTTACCAAGCCATCCTGCACAACCAACCACGATAGCTGATATAGGAAGCATAAAAAGAATATTGAATGTGGCTGCCTTTCTTCCTTCATTTACACTTTTGGTTGCCATGAATCTCATTATCAAACCCATGTTCATAAACAAAAATCCAATTGAGCCAGCCACACCATCCTGCCAGAATATTCCTACAAAATTAAAACTCGAGGGTTCGTTAAATTTTGCGAGAGGCATTTTCCATTCCGTAGGCAGTATATTCCAGAAGACATCAAAGCCGCCTAAATAAATAAGTCCAAGAACAAAAAGTAATAAGCCAGCAAATAATAGTATAAATCCTTGCAATAAATCAGTAAAGATAACTGCGGTTTGCCCACCGAATGTAATATAAATACCGGTTATAATTGCAATTACTGTTACTACTCCCATAAGGGTAATGTCGAAATTCATACCAAGTAACTGGAAACTTTCCGGAAGCATTGGTATAGCGGCTTTACCCAAGGTTAAAAAACCGATTCCTATGTAACCTATCATATAAAAAAGCAAAAGAATTGTTGCAAGGAATCTTGCAGACGGGCTGAAACGTTTTTCAAAGTATTCGGGGATTGATCTTATTTTTGTATAGACAATTATCGGCAACCATCCGAAAAGGAAGAATGGAATAAAGAACCAATCGTTTATGTACGTCATCGTTGAGGAGAAACCGTGCTCGAACCCTTTAGCAGCGTATTTAACAAAGCTGTGGCTTCCTACTCCTGTAGCAACTATAGAGAATGCAATTAACCACCAGGCAAACCTTCTTCCTCCGAAAAAGAAATCTTTTGTACTTCGGTTGTACCTTCCAAAGTAGCTGCCGAAAAGCATGATCGCAATAAAGTAAACGATCATTACAATCCAGTCTGTAGAAGTTCCGATATTATGGAAAGTTTCCTGACCCATCTTAAAAATACATCGCTGCAACTGTTAAAAAAAAGTGAAGCAGAACAAAATAGAAGAAACCAAAAAACATAACTTTATACCAAAAACGATGTCGTTTAATTTTCAGATCTATAGCACCGCTTTTTTTGATAATATACATTCCGGCAAAAAAGAATATGCCGCCTACACCGTAGAGATAAATAAATGGTAACCAGGAATTGAAAAATGAAGGCATTAAGTAATCTGAAATAGTTTGCTTTGTTAGTACTAAAATTATTTCATTCTAAATTAAGTAAGCAATTTATTACTTGCAAATAATAAATTTGTAAGGATATAAAGCAGAAGCCCGCAAATTCAATTTACGGGCTGGTTTAATTATTTGAACTTCCAGTAAAATGTGATTCTTGAAATAAGATCACTCGCTGGAGTAACCCCCGTATTGTTTTTTTCATATTTAATAAATTCTACATTAGGAATAATTGATACATCTTTTACAGGTTTGAAATCCACTCCTGCAACAATAAAAGTTGATTTGGCAGTTGGATCAAAAGGAATAAAATCGATATCATCGCCATCAGGATTCGGGTCAAACGTTTTATCAACTCTTGCAAATAAAGAAAACTGCTCAGATAAATTTCCTCCAAGGAAAATTGAAGCAACTCTTAATTTCTCATCGGTATTCTCCGCTTGCTGTCGTGTCTGGTCAGAATACTGAATACCAGCCCAGAATTGTTCAATTGAATAACTTAGAAATGCTTGCCAAGTGTACCAATCTGTATTTCCGTTTTTATCGGAATAATCCCCATATATTTCAAAAATCAACTCCTTAGATGGATACAATCCAATTGAAAGCATTCCTGATTTTCCTTTATCAATTTCCTCCTTATTGCTGGAGCCGTTTGATAACATCAAATGATATTTAACAACTCCATTATCATCAAATTTGCCCAATATTGATAAACCAAATTCCCTTGAACTAGCCATCTTTTGTATATCCAGCGGAGTTTTTTCAACTGATCTGTAACCCCAGATTTTTTCGATAACTGCAAAGGTTGGTGGAGGTGATATTCCAAGGATATATTGTATCTTATCCTGTTTATATTTTAACCAGGCATCTTTTACTACTGGCGTCATAGCATCTTTTGATTTAAAATCACCTTCGTTAGCCATCTCAAATCTTAAACGGGTTGAGAAATTGTTGTTTATTTTATAATCATAAGCAAAGTAAATCCTCCTAAACCAAAAACCGTGC
>CAZPSY010000180.1:0-4013 GCA_964589295.1 uncultured Ignavibacteriaceae bacterium | reverse complement strand
GAATTATTTTCCGAAGGCAAAAAAGCTCCGCTTTATAAAGTTATTGTAGAAGAGAAGAAACTTGCACCTTCGGTTTCAGGATACCAGGGAAGTGATGAGATTGCGGGCGTTTTCAGGATTCGTATAAGAGCATTTCCTGATAAAAATTTATCAGATGTTGAAAATGCAATTGCTGAAGCATTTAACAAGTTCGACAAAGATGGATTTACTGAAAAGGATCTTGACAGAGTTAAAGCAAAAGTAGAAACTAATTTTTACAATGGAATTTCAAGTATTCTTGGTAAATCATTCCAGCTTGCTTATTACAATGAATTTGCAGGCTCACCTGATTTTATAACAAAAGATTTACAGCAAACTCTTGATGTCACAAAAGAAGATATAATGCGCGTTTATAAAAAGTATATAAAAGATAAACCATACGTGCTTACTAGTTTTGTACCGAAAGGCAAACCTGAACTTCTTGCAGAAAATTCTGAAAGGTATGCTGTTGTTGAGGAGAAAATTGAAGAGCAGGATGCAATTGGATTGCATGAGGGAGAGCAGGTTGCAGGTGATCAGGTAAAAGTAGAGAGAATTGAATCCAGTTTTGATAGAACGATTGAACCACCAATGGGACCCGATCCTCTATTAACTATTCCTACAGTTTGGAATGATGAACTTGCTAACGGGATTAAAGTTTACGGAATTGAACATAATGAACTTCCACTTGTAAACTTTTCTTTAACAATTAAAGGCGGTATGCTTTGCGATGATATAAATAAAATAGGTGTTGCCAACCTGATGACTGATATTATGATGCAGGGTACCAAAAACAAAACCCCGATTAAACTTGAAGAAGCAATTGATGACCTTGGCGCCAGCATTACAATGTATACTAATAAAGAAGGAATTGTTATTCAGGCAAATTGTCTCTCATCAAGGTTTAATGATACGTATAATTTAGTTGAAGAGATACTTTTCGAACCAAGATGGGATGAAACTGAATTTGAAAGAGTTAAAAATGAAACGATTGAAGCTATTAAAAGAAATAATGCAAATCCTACAATTGTTGCATCAAATGTTTTTAATAAAATTTTGTATGGTGAAGAAAACATTCTTGGTAGCAGCACATTTGGAAATGTAAACTCTGTTGAATCCATAACTGTTGATGATCTTAAAAACTTTTATGCAGCAAACTATTCTCCTGATGTTACATCAATAGCCATTGTTGGTGATATAAATGAAAAGGATGCCATTGCAGCATTCAAATCCCTTGAATTAAGATGGGAAAGAAAAGAAGTAGAAATTAAAGATTACCCGTTTCCTTCTGCACCTGAAAAACCAACACTCTATTTTGTCGATTTTCCTGATGCAAAACAATCGGTTATTAGGATTGGCAATTTAAGTCTTGCTTACACCGATGATAATTATTACCCTGTGCAGGTAATGAACTATAAACTCGGTGGTAACTTTAACAGTTATGTAAATATGATTCTTCGTGAAGAAAAAGGATATACTTACGGTGCAAGAACTTCATTCAGCGGCACACTTTACCCGGGATCATTTTCTGCTTCTTCCAGCGTAAGATCTAATGCTACTTTTGAATCTGCGCAGATTTTTATTGACCAGATGAATAAATACCGCGAAGGAATTAGTGAAGAAGATTTAAAATTCACAAAAAATGCTTTGATTAAATCGAACGCACGAGGGTTTGAAACGCTTGGTGCTTTAAGAGGAATGTTGAACAATATTGCCACCTATAATCTTCCATTTGATTATGTGAAGAAGCATGAAGAGATTGTTAGAAACATGACTTTGGATGAGCATAAGCAGCTTGCTAATAAATATATTGATCCTAATGTGATGACTTATGTTATAGTTGGTGATGCCAAAACACAATTAGAGCAGCTTAAAAATCTTGGTGTTGGTAAACCGATACTGGTTGACAGGGAGGGGAACCCCGTTAACTAACTTATCTGTACTCGTTTTTTTAAGGGCTGTTCATTTTTTTTTGCACAGCCCTTTTTTTGTTTTTTATGCAGAATATTATTGATAATCAATATATATCTGGTTAATTTGAAATAGCTTCTTTCGGGCTTGTAATATCTTTTTTATTAAGGCATTGTATGAAAGAATTTTTCAGTGTAAAGGAAGTTGCAAAGCTTCTAAATTTAAGTACATCAGCGGTATTGTATCATATTAAATCTGCTCATCTCCGGGCACAGCAGGTTGGCAGGATTTATATTATTTCCAAAGAAGATTTTGGCGACTTCTTAAAAAAACACAGGGAGCCGAAAAAGAAAGGATCAAAATCTCAGCAGACACAGCTTAATTTTTAACTATCACTCTTCGCAAAATTCAAAAATCTCTTCTCTATATTCTACCAGTTTATCCATGCTTGTTCCTGCAATCTCTTTAATGCAGTAGCAGTAAGCAAACACAATTGGGATTACTAAATTTTCACTATTGCTGTAAAACTTATCTATCGCATCAACCATATCATCCAACGAAAGTTGATCAGACATTCCATCTTCTAATAACTTATTTACATCATTTCTGCAACTAAGATGCTCAACTTCCGGAAATCTTTCAATTACCGTTCCGTTTCTTTCCAGTATTGCACTAAGGTAATTATACTTTGCATCACTGAATACCACAACCGGGTTTTCCAATGCCCTCCATGCATAGCCATTCTCCGCTCCCTTTGTATAGCGCTCCGGTTGAGCACAAAGAGTAAAAGTAATTAGTAAGATTATACTGATTAAATAATTACTCATTTTTTTCTTCATCAATTGGTGTTATCAGCAGTTCAAAATGTTTTAGAAGGCTTGCTACATCGCTCTTTATCCATTCTTCATCTTTATCTGAAAGTTCAATATCAACCACATTCAGAATATCATAACGCAATTGCAGTGTAATCGTGTTACCTTTAATAAACAGGTTGGTGTTTCTTGTAACAGTTGTTCTTTGAATTGTGCCAAGCACGTTTGTGTAAAAACTTTTATTTTCAAAGATGGGACTCTTACTTACAATGTTTGTTAAGTACTCTGTGTCAACCTCTTTATCTAACTCATAGATGGCAGTGCAATATGTTACCAACTCTTTTAAGCCGCCGCTAAGTACAACTTTCTTTTTCATTTTATTCCTCAAATAATGAATACATTAAACTTGCTCAAATATCTTTCAAAACTCAAACCTGAAAGGTGAAAACGAAATTTAAACGGTATATTTACAAAACAACAAAACGGATTGGTTATGGGCTCACATCTTCTTAGCAAATCTTCCTTTATAAAAGGTCTTCAATGCGATAAGCACCTTTATCTTTACAAGTATCACTACAAAGAGATGGATGAATTTTCCGAGATGCAGCAGGCAATTTTTAAAAGGGGAACAAATGTCGGGGTTCTTGCACAGCAGTTATTTCCAGATGGGGAAGTTGCAACAACCGGCGAACCACCCAATTATACTAAAGGAATAAAAAATACCAGCGAACTGATTGATAAAAAAACCAAAGCAATCTATGAAGCTGCATTTCAGTTTAATGAAGTGCTTGTTATAAATGATATTATTGTGAGAGATGGAAGTAAATGGAATGCTTACGAAGTAAAAAGCTCAACCTCAATTTCGGAAACTTATTTAAATGATGCAGCGCTCCAATATTATATCCTTTCTAATTCGGGAATTGAAATAAATGATTTTTCCATCATCTACATTAATAACCAGTACACAAGAAAAGGCGAGCTGGATATAAAAGAATTGTTTATAACCGAATCAGTACTGAAATATATTTTGCCAATGCAGGATTCAATTAAAGAAAATATTGAAAGATTAAAAAAAATTATCATCAATAAAATAATACCGCAGATTGATATTGGCGAACATTGCCACAATCCTTACACATGCGGATTTTTTAATTACTGCAGAGAACATATTCCCGAAGATTCAATATTTGATTTTTCCGGCATGCATTTGAAGAAGAAATATGAAATGTATAAAGAAGGAATAATTAAACTTGAAGATATTCCCGAAGATTA
>CAZPSY010000179.1:0-4058 GCA_964589295.1 uncultured Ignavibacteriaceae bacterium | reverse complement strand
ATTTTAAGAAAACCGGACTACCGGAGAAGTTAGATTCACCCAAAGAACTTTTACACGACGGTAAATTAAATTTTATGAAAAGCGGGCTGTTGTATGCTGATGTTATTAATACTGTTAGCGAAACTTATGCTAACGAGATAAGAACCAAAACAGACCTTGGAGCCGGTTTAATGGACGTACTTTCCAAAAGGAAAAAAGATCTTTACGGAATTATAAACGGGATAGATACAAAAGTATGGAATCCCGAAAAAGATAAGCATCTTCCGAAAAAATATACTATAAAGAATATCGAATCGAAGCTTGTTAACAAACAGGCGCTTGCAGAAAAATTCGGATTTGAATTTAAGGAAGATACCCCAATTATCGGTGTCATCTCACGTTTATACGATTCAAAGGGAATAGACCTGGTTCAGAAAATTTTTCCAGAACTTATGAATCAGAATATTCAAATGATTTTGCTTGGAAACGGCGACAGTAAATATCATACATTTTTTGATAAGATGAGCCATAAGTACAAGGATAAGTTTGCTTGTTATTTAGGATTTAATGACGATCTTGCCCACCTTATCGAAGGCGGGGCAGATATATTCCTTATGCCTTCTAAGTATGAGCCGTGCGGATTGAACCAGATGTACAGCTTAAAGTATGGTACTGTGCCCGTTGTGAGGGATACAGGCGGATTAGCCGATACAGTTGAAAAGTATAATGAAAAAACAGGTCAAGGTAACGGCTTTATCTTTTCCAAATATGATTCGAAAGAATTTATCAAGGAAATAAAAAGAGCATTAAAAGTCTACGAGGATAAAGATTCCTGGACTAAAGTAATGAAAGCCGGGATGAAATCGGATTTTAGCTGGAATTCATCTGCCAAAAAGTATATTGATCTTTACAAGACAATGCTTTCCAAAAATAATTAATGACCAATCACGCAGTTTTTCTGGATAGAGATGGAACCCTTAACGAGGATCCCGGTTATATTGGTGAGCCTGAAAAGCTAAAACTGTATCCGGATGTTGGTGAAGCCCTTGCTCATCTTAAAAATGTAATGGGATTAAAATTATTTGTTGTCTCTAATCAATCCGGTATTGCAAGGGGATTGATTACCAAAGATGATGTGGAATTGGTTAATATGCAGGTAAATAAACTTCTTTCTGATTATAATGTTTCTATCGATGAGTTTTATTACTGTCCTTATCATCCTGATTTTAACAGCGAGGAAGAGTGTAAATGCCGTAAACCATCTCCTGAAATGGTTCTTAAAGCTGCGCGCGATTTTAATGTTGATCTTTCTAAATCTTATATAATTGGTGATTCCAACGTTGATATTGAATGCGGTATGAATCTGAATTTGAAAACGATACTTGTAAAAACAGGGCAGGGTAGGGAAAGTCTTTCTATCTTGCAAAAGCGTAATAAATTACCAACCTTTGTAGCCAATAATTTTTTAGATGCTAGCAATTTCATAAAAAACGATTATAACGGAGAAAACTAAGTGCTATCTCGTATTTCAGTAATACTTATAATTTTTATTATTTCAGTTTCATTTCTTGCGTGCGAAGACGAACCGTCAGCTCTCGGTATAGAACTGCTGGCATCCGATCTTATAAGTGTGCGTACATTTGATTCCCAAATAGACACTCTTGATCAGAATTCCGGTTATCATAAAAAAGTAATCCAGTTAGGAACTTCAAGTAAAATTCTAATCGGAAAACATGATAATATCGAAGCATCGACCTTACTTAAATTTATTTTTGGATTGGCTGATACTTTAAAGGATGATATAATATCAGGCGATTTAGTGGTAAACGAAGCTTGGATAGAACTAACAACCAGGTATGTTTATGTAGATTCTAACGAAGTAATGGATTTTACTGTTCATAAAGTAAATAGCTTCTGGGATCGTTCTGGATTTACAATAGACAGCTTGCCAAAACTTTCCTATGAAATGAATGATATTAGTTCGAGTAAAGAGATTACGGATACGAACTATGTTTTTAATATTGATCCGGATGTTATATTATCCTGGATGAAAAATGCTGCAGATACAAGCCTGGAAAAAAATTATGGAATATATTTAAGACCGGTAAATAACTCAGGTAAAGTTGTAGGTTTCCAGGCATTTACTGCCACTTCTTCCGAGGCAGCCAAGCTAACACTGGTGATTGAAAAAACCGGCAGCTACGTTGATACTATCAGTGGATTTATATTTGCCGATGTTAGTGTAGTAGATGGAGATTTACCTGTTCTTCCTTCCGAAGATATTGCTGTTCAATCAAGCATTTCTGTGAACAGTATTATTACGTTCGATCTTTCTGCAGTGCCTGATGGAGTGGTAATTAACAGCGCTGAACTAATTATAAAAAAAGACAGTATAAATACACGAACCGGAACATCTTTTGCAAATGAACTGCTGGCTTATTTTGTTGAAGATAGTACTGCAAAAGAAGTTAACGAAGGGGGAGCATTTAAACTATCCTTTATAGATAACAATTATTCCGGCGATATTACATCATATGTACGAATATGGATAAATGAGAAGAGGAACCAGGGGGTTATACTGCGAAGCGGTAATGATATTGAGGGTCTGGAATTATTCGCTCTTAAAGGAAGTAATGCTATTAATTTTGCAGAAAGACCAAGGATAAAAATTGTTTATACTGCAAGAGAGAACTGATGATGAATAAAACGGCAATAGCAATAATCGGATTTTTCATTTTAATTTCAGGTGCTGTTTATGCCCAAAGCACTTCAACTTATACACGTTCTGGTGTGGGAGATATAATCTACTCTTATTCTGCAAGGTCGCTTAGTTTGGGTCACTCCGGCTCTGCATTAATTAATAAAGATTACATCTCTATTACAAACCCTGCAAGTTGGTCTTCATTAGCTAAAACCAGAATTGAATTTAGTTTTGTTTATAACGGAACAAATATTTCGAACAGTACCGATTCTAAATTTTACAGCGATGGTGATTTTAAAGGATTTGCTTTTGCTTTTCCTGTAAGTGAAGAACACGGTATTGGCATTGCAACAGGCTTGGTGCCTTACAGCAGGATAAATTATTTAATTGAACAGGATAAAGAAGCAGTTTCTTCGAGCAGCAATTATAAAGCAACTTACCAGGGTAAAGGTGGTCTATCCAAAGTGTTTATCGGCGGAACTTATAAATTTCCATTTGACCTGGTGTTTGGAGGAACCCTGGAATATTATTTTGGTAATTTAAAGTATCTTTCTAAGATTGAGTTTGAGAATTCATCAACTTTTCCCGCGGAATTCGAAATGGTTTATGCTCCCACCGGGTTCGGCTCGTCACTTGGATTAATATCACCTGATTTATCGGGTTTGTTTAATTCCGAATCAATTTCTGATTTAAAATTAGCTGTTTCAGCAAATATAATTTCTGAACTGGAAACAGATACATTATTAACAAGCAGGTCTTCTTCTAATATCGATACGCTGGGATTAGGTGTAACAAAAATGAATGTCCCAACAAAAATAACTGTCGGCGCAACTGTAACTGTTAGCAATAATTATACTTTCATTCTCGATTATTTTTATCAACCGTGGAGTGAATATAAACTTAATGAGATTAAATCATTAAATCTTAAAGATGCACAAAAAGTGAGTTTTGGATTTGAATACCGACCGACAAGGACTTTAGGAATGAGCTATTGGGAACAAATAATGTTAAGGTTCGGTTTAAGCTATGAAGAGTCTCAATATACATACTTTGGAAATGATATAAATCAGTACTCAGTTTTTGGCGGGTTTTCACTTCCGTTAAGTTATGAAAACACAATAGATTTTGGAGTAGAATATTCAATAAGAGGAACTACCGAAGCTAATCTTTTACAGGAAAACTTTATAAAGATTAATTTAGGACTTAGCTTTGGCGATCTTTGGTTCCAGACGTATGAAAAATAATCTTTAATTATTTCGAGGATAAGATCTTGAAAAATGTAATAAAAATATCAGCCATAACTTTCTTAACTATTCTATTATTTAGTTCGAATTGCTTTTCCAGAACTCCAATTGTAGAAGATAAAAGTGATTCGCTT
>CAZPSY010000178.1:0-4066 GCA_964589295.1 uncultured Ignavibacteriaceae bacterium | reverse complement strand
TATCACCCTCAGAAATTCCTGACGAATCTATCTCATCCACTCTCCAATAATATGTTTTTCTAGTTTTTAAAGGGCTCGGCAATTGTAAACTGTCAATAAGAGAACCAGAATGAAACTCTGTTAAATATTCAGGGTGAATGCCCACGAACAATTTATTTGAAATGGCAGAAGGAGGATTCGTCCACTTAACAGTTTTGTAAAACCAAAGTATATCCTTGGAACTATCTGGCTGGGAAGGATTTGTTGCTACTCCTGGCCCCTGCGCAAGTGAGATTGCGCAGCTAAAAAAAATGAAAACTAAAACTAATAAGAAGTCCCTCATACCTTCTACTCATAAATTTAGTTTTAACATAAACTAATTATTTCCAATAGTCAACAAGAAATTAAATACTTCTTTGCAACTTCATTAAATGATTCAACCTGTTCTTTAACCCATTTGCGATTTTTCTTAAACTCCTTCGCAATCAACTTTGCAACAGCGGGAGCCATTTCAATTGCAGCATTTGCATCTAGAAAAAGTACACGAGTACGGCGTGCTAAAAAATCTTCCGTAGTTCTTGCCATTTCATTTCTTACACACCAAACAACTTCACCTGCTTTAATCTCAAATTTAAGATGCAATTTCGCGTTTAATGATTTCTGAGAAGATAAAGCTTCAATTTCATCTGTATCAGAACCATAATGTGCGAGATGAGCATCTGCTACTTTATTCTTTATGTAACCATGTAAATGAAAGTTTTCCGTTACCGAAGGTTTATACTCCAGCTGCGCAACCTCAATTGCCTGGTCAATAGTATCTTCAGCCATTTTTCTATATGTGGTCCATTTACCACCAGCAACAGTAATTAATCCACTTCTTGAAATTAAAACAGTATGCTCTCTCGAAATTGCAGCACTACTCTCTTCATCACCTTTTGTTACAAGAGGGCGGATACCTGAAAAGACACTCAGAATATCAGTTCTGGAGGGATCTTTAACAAGATATTTTGAAGCAGTGTTAAGAAGAAAATCAATTTCATCTTGATCAGCAACCGGTTCAAGAGTCGGTTCATCAATTTCAACATCGGTAGTTCCCACAATAACATGATTTAGCCACGGGATTGCAAAAAGTATTCTTCCATCAGAAGTATGCGGAACCATAATTGCATTATCTCCCGGTAAAAAAGATTTATCCAAAACAATATGAGTTCCCCTGCTTGGAGCTATAATTGATTTTACATTTTCATCATCCATCTTTCTAACCGAATCAGTAAAAACTCCTGTAGCATTTATTACCACTTTTGCTTTTAGTATAAACTCCTTTTCTGTTTCAAAATCAATAGCTTTAACGCCGACTACAACATCATTCTCCTTTAATAATGAAGTAACCTTGATATAATTCAATATATCTGTACCAAGTTCATCAGCTGTTTGAACCATATTTATTAATAGGCGTGAGTCATCAAACTGACCATCATAATAAATTACTCCGCCTCTTAAGCCGTTGGTTTCTAAAGTAGGAATTCGCTGGAGTGTTTCTTCTTCTGAAAGTAAATGTGATTTACCAAAACCATACTTACCTGCAAGCATATCGTACAATTTTAATCCAACTCCATAAAATGTTCCTTCCCACCAATCATAAGTTGGAACTATAAACGCCAAATTGTGTACTAAGTGAGGTGCATTTTGACATAGTAATCCTCTTTCTTTAAGCGATTCTAAAACAAGGGATATGTTTCCTTGCTGAAGATATCTTACACCGCCATGGATTAATTTTGTGCTTCGGCTGGAAGTGCCTTTCCCAAAATCACTTTGTTCTAAAAGGAGAGTTTTATATCCGCGTGATGAAGCATCAATTGCAGCGCCTACACCTGTAGCTCCGCCGCCAATAATTATAAAATCCCATCTCTCGGATTTATTAGATAACTTTGATAGTATTTGTTCTCTTTGCAGCAAAATTATTTAAATAATGTTTGATCTTTTCTTAGCGCTCTTAGCGCTCTTAGCGTTAACTCCTTAGCGTGCGTTGCGCGTACAAAAATCTGCTATAACCGATTAGTTTAAAAAGTTTCACGCAAAGATCGCAAAGTAAAAAACACGCAAAGGGCGCAAAGAAATTAATATCTAAAAAACTTATTTCTTATAAAATAAAATTTGCTTTGTAACCAAAGAACAATTTTATTCCTTCCATGGGCTAAGAATTCATCAATAATATGTGCTAATTCGGGAGTGCGGAGGTAACCATAAGATTTGTGCGGATTTTCTATTCCTTCAATTTCGTAATCATTATCAACCAACTCCATTACCGGAGCCACATTGTGTAAATTCATTTTAAATAGTTTACTCATATCAGCACTTCGCGCAATCTTATCATCAAGATCTGCCAGATTATTCCATCCGGTTAAAATGTTATCCGGGGTTTTTAATTTACTCTTCTCCCCGGGCACCAGGCTTTTCTCGTTTTTTAGTTTTTCAAAAATAAAGGGTACACCAAGCGGCGAGCCAATTGTGATAAGAGAATCAATATTAATTTCTTTCTCAACCTCTATCAAAACTTCGTAAGCTACTATCGTTCCCATTGAGTGAGCAATTAACAAAATATCTTTATCCTTATGCTTTCGCAGTTTATCAATAAGCTTATCGCGGATAATATCTTGAGCAAGGCGATCGGATTTATTTTCTTCAACGCATTGTTGAGTTAAATAAATATCTAAATCTTTAAAAAAATGTTTGATGATAAGATCAGTAAGTGAAGGAAATTTAACATGCAGTGTTTCATTAAATAATAATTTAGCACGCTGCTTATTGAAATAGTTTATTAAATTTTCTTTCCATCCGTTTGATTTAATTTTTTTTATATTAGTTGCCGGCTCATATCCTTCGCTAATGTACAATTCGCTATCTTCATCATCTTCGTATGGATTTAGAGGATCAGGGTGCAAAGAATCGGCCCAATAAACCAATTCAAATTTAAACTTGGGAAAATGACTACCAATTCTGTTCAATCCTTCTTTTATCGCAAGGCGCCACCATTCCTCTAAAAGATATTTTGGCGGTTTATTACCAAGACCGTGAATGCCAATAATAATTTTATCCATAACGGAATTAATTTTTAATTTTAAAGATATAGTCAAAAAGCCAAACTACAAGCTCTAAAAGACAAATATTACTCAGATTCCAAATCTCAATGTTAAAAACAATAATCGGAAGTTTGGAATTTGAAATTTCGGTAATTGTTATTTGTTTGGGGTTCATTTTTTGCTTTTTGTGATTTGCATTAACTGCTGTTTAAGCCAGCTCGCCCTATTTGTAGTTATCCCATCAATTCCATCCATATATAATTGCTTTGCTCTTACCGGATCGTCTACTGTCCATGTGTAAATATGCAATCCATTATTTTTAACGAATTTAATTACTTCTGAGTTCAGATATTTTCTTGCTTGTACATCCAAACCATCCATCCCGGCGGCTTTACATTTTTCAACGGAACTTTTAAGAAGTGATTTTGATTTGTAATGTTTGCCCTCGATTATCCAATACGATTCAAACTCTGGCAAAGATATTTTTATTAATTTCATCGTATTAATATCAAATCCAATAAACCTAATTTGATTTGGATTTACACCTCTCTGCATGATTAAATCCTTTAAAGGTATAACAATTCTGTAATCACTTTTAACTTCTATAAACAGAATATTATTTTTAGGAACATTGTCTATCACATCATCCAGCAAAGGAATTCTTTCATATTTCCATTTTCTACCCTTAAATTTTCCTATCTCTACCTGCAATAAATTGTCATAAGTGTTTGATGAAATTCTTTTTAACTTTCCACCTGTTCGTAAAGTTGATTTATCATGAATTACAACAATCCTTTCATCTTTGGTAAGCTGTACATCAATCTCAACCGCATCATCATTTCTTTTCCATGCCAAATTTATTGATGCGTGGGTGTTTTCGGGTGCATCGTAAGATTCACCTCGATGTGCAATAATTATAAAGCTGTTTTTCTTCAAGGCTGATTAGTGATTGATATTATTAAAGTAAAAAATATGGCTAATAGTAAAAAGCGGTTATACCGTATTTT
>CAZPSY010000177.1:0-4104 GCA_964589295.1 uncultured Ignavibacteriaceae bacterium | reverse complement strand
ACATATAAGAAACTGTTCCCAAAGTTGAACCCATCTTTGTCATCATCGTCTGACCGGATAATTTTGCTAATCCGAAATCAAGTATCTTTATAATACCATCATTCGTGATATAAATGTTTGCAGGTTTTATATCCCGATGAACAATTCCTTTCTCGTGGGCCTTTTGTAAACCCTTAGCAATTTGGATAATGATATTAATCGCTTCATCTGTTTTTATCGGACCACGTTCGATTTTTTTCTTGAGTGTTTCCCCATCGTAATAATTCATGCTAATAAATATCAGTCCATCATCTGTTTCATCAACTTCGTGGATAGTACAAATGTTATTATGATCGAGAGATGATGCGGCTTGTGCTTCTTGGATGAATCTTTTCTTTGCTTCAATATCACGAGTTAGTTCGGGAGGTAAAAACTTTAGAGCAACTGTACGATGAAGTTTGGTGTCTTCAGCTTTGTAAACAACGCCCATTCCACCGCCGCCGAGTTTCTCTAGTATTTTGTAATGTGAAATTGTTTTACCGATCATATTTTTTTCAAACCGATTAATTTATTTAACCTTTTCTTTGCATCAATAAATTCTGGTAAATCCTTATCAGCGTCTTTCCATAGTTCTAAAAATTTTTCAAACTCGCTAATTGCTTTTTCCTTCCAGCCTTTTTCTTCATATAATTTGGCTACAAGGTAATGATACTTGGGATGAATCAGCCGTCTATCTTTACTATTTGGATTAAAAGTAATTAATCGTTCATATTCGGAAATAGCTTTGTCCAACTCACCATTCAGGTAATAGGCTCTCGCCAGAACATCCTGAAGAAATGGTATATTATGGGATAGCAATTCCTTCATTCCCATACTAACTATTCCCAATGGATATATTTTTTCACCAACAGCGATAGCCTCATCGAAAGCACCTTCTGCTATCATTACCTCCATTTGAAGTGATTCGCTAAAAATTTTTGGCTGCGTTTTCCAGTATGGTTCCTTTTTTGATAGCTCAAGCCTAAGAGGTTCGATTTCAGCCATTTTGGACTTTGCTGAATCAATCTGTCCCTCCCTGACATCGACATATGCCAGCATATGAATACCACCAATTTTATCATACAAGAATCGATATTCTTCAACAAAATCTCTATATTCTTCAAAACAACTCCTGCAAAGTTTATACTCTCCCCTGTCAAAATAAATCCATCCTTTGATCATGGCCATAACAACCGCTCCGTATTCATTCCCTAATGATTTCATAAGTTCTTTTGCTCTGTGGATATCTTTCAGGGACTGTTTAAAATGACCCATCAAGGAATAATAAAACGCTCTCCACATAAAGCCCTGTGATTTTATACCAGGAGATGGGGCCATCGCAATAAAATGATCGAGCCATATCATTGTTTCCGCATAATTTTCTTTAAGCGCATAAATGTAGGCTATCCGCGTCCCTGAGCCAAAATCAGGCTTCACTTCCAGGGCTTCTTTGTATTTGGCAATCGCTTCATCAAGCTTTCCTAATTTAAAATAGAGCTCTCCCATAGAGTCGAAAGGGTCGGCATCACCTGGCGAAACAGAGGCATATCTTTTAAAATATTCAATAGCCTTTTCATAATCTCCCATTGCAGAGTATGTGTAAGCAAGCCTATTAATTGCTGGGCCATATTCAGGATCCAGTTTAAGCGCTTTATTAAAATTAATTATTGCTTCTTTATACATTATTTTATACTGATAATAAGAACCCAAAGAAGTGTGAACCCGTTTCTCTCTGGGATATTTATTCGCCATCTGTTTAAGAATGCGGAATCGCTTCTCCGGATCACCCTCTATTGTTCCGGCATAAGCTGCTTCTATATAAAGTTTCTCCTTATCCGTTGCCTTCTCTGAAAAAATCTTTGCTTTCTCATAGGCCTCTTCTTCATTTTTTACATATCTTAAATTGGCGTATACACGGGCAAGGTATAGGTGAGCCACAGCGAAGGTTGAATCGTGTTCTATAGCTTTCTCTAAAAATCGTCGGGCATCCTCAGTATAACCCTTCTCATATTCATCTCTACCTCTTAAAAAATAATTATAGGCATCTATAGAAGTTGTCGTCACATCGGCAATTGGTTGTTGTAATGTTTCTGTCTTTCGCTCAGACAGACCAACAATTCGTGATATCTTTTCCCCCAGTTCATCAATCTGACTATCTAAAATGCTGGCAATACCTTTGCCCGTAGAAGATGCACTCTCAAGAAGCTCCTTTGTTTCTACATCAAGCACTTTTAGTTCTGTGATGAATGTATCACCGGCTTTATTAATACTCCCAACAATTACTGCCTCCACACCATCAAATCGACACACCTCAAATCCAAGTTCTTTATCTATTTCCTCATCTTCTTTCCCCA
Organism: uncultured Ignavibacteriaceae bacterium; assembly: GCA_964589295.1. Taxonomy (GTDB): domain Bacteria; phylum Bacteroidota; class Ignavibacteria; order Ignavibacteriales; family Ignavibacteriaceae; genus JAZGGS01. Next base: position 1,732 of record CAZPSY010000177.1, on the reverse strand, counting down.
ACTGCTTACGAATATCAAACATTCGCTCTCTCGTTGTCACGTACAAATACTTCGAATTTCCAAGTTTGTTTATCAGAAGATCCTGAACCATTGCACCAAGGTTCTCAGGCTCATTAAGTCCCGTGCGATTTTCAAAAGTCAATACTGCAATTGGTACCGGTGCTGATTCCAGCAAATCCTCTGAAAGAAACGACCTGATCATGAAAAAAACCAGAATGAGAATCAGTAAGACCCCGACAGGAATGGCAATCCTTTGGAGCGGCTTTTTCTTCTGTCCAACATCAACAATTTTATATGGCTGAACCTTAACAGATAAATCCAATTCCTGCTTAAGTTTTTTCCAATCCACCAGCGTCTCATCAATATGCTGATATCGTTCATCCGGACTTTTCGCCAACGCCTTATTCACAATTCTTTCTATTTCCATCGGCACACCGGTTCTCAAAGCGGTTGGAGGTTGAGGCTCTTCGTTAATTATAGAATATGTAACTGCTTGTTCATAATCACCTTTGAAAGGTGCTTGTCCTGTTATCATCTCATAGAGCACTATTCCAAGAGACCAGATGTCTGTTCGATGATCAACTTTTTCTCCACTTGTTTGTTCGGGTGACATATAGGCAACCGTGCCAATTGTGCTTCCCATTTGTGTTAATTGAGTTTGACCTGACACTTTTGCTAATCCAAAGTCAAGAATTTTAACTACACCATCATCGGTTATGAAAATGTTAGCTGGTTTAATATCTCTGTGAATTATATTTTGTTCATGAGCTTTTAATAATCCTTCCGCAGTTTGTATCGCAATATCAATAGCTTCATCTATTTTTAACGGACCTCTTTCAATTTTTTGTTTTAAAGTTTCGCCTTCATAACAAGACATAACTATATATATTTGTCCACCCGCCACGTCGGGTAAATCATCGGTTTCATCAATCTCGTGTATAGTGCAAATGTTGTTATGTTCTAATGAGGAAGCAGCTTTTGCTTCATGAATAAACCTCTGTTTTACTTCTCCATCTAAGCTAAACGTGGGGGGTAAAAATTTAAGTGCAACGAAACGGTCTAATTTTAAATCTTGCGCTTTATAGACCACACCCATTCCTCCGCTACCGAGTTTTTCCAGAATCTTGTAATGGGAAATGGTTTTACCGATCATAATTTTAATCAAAATTAACTTTTTGATTTAGCCAAATGATTTCACGGCTTCATCAACATTATTATAAATATTAAATATCTGATTTAGCTTTGTTATGTTAAGCACACCCTGAACTTTATCCGATATGTGAGCGAGTTTCAAATCGCCACCTGCATTTTTAAGAGTTGTGTAACCACTGATCAGAATGCCAATCCCGGTGCTGTTTACATATTTAACATCTGTCATATCGACCACAACATTTTTTTTGCTCTCTGTGATCAGCGTATAAAGTTTATCACGAAACAACTTGGCGTTTTCTCCGCCAATCAGGCTGCCCTTTAATTCAATTATAGCAGCCAGGTACTTTTCTTCTATTTTTACTTTCATATAGCCTCCTATTAAAAATTTCTTAAATTATTAAATTTACTTCATCAAGACCATCTTCATAGTTTTTTGCGTACCTAACAAAAGATGGAGTGAAAAAACACTCAAATAATTTATTAACAATGCTCAATTCTTATTTCGGTTTCTGCAGCCACTTTTCTACGGCTAAGTGAAGATGTTCTATAGCTGTAATTAAAGGTTCGTGCTGTGCAACAT
>CAZPSY010000176.1:0-4119 GCA_964589295.1 uncultured Ignavibacteriaceae bacterium | reverse complement strand
TGTAAAAATAACTCTTGTAGATGCTCGTAACTTCCATTTATTTCAGCCGTTGCTTTATCAGGTAGCTACAGGGCAGCTTTCACCGGAAGATATAGCATATCCAACGAGGGCAATTTTTTCTGAAAACAGAAATGTAACAGTTATCAAAGCTAAAGTGCAGTCCGTAGATCTGGATAAAAAACAAGTTTTGTTTAATGATTCAGCAATCTCATATGATTATTTAATTTTATCTACCGGGGTTAAACCGCATTTCTTTGGCAATGATGAATGGAGAAAATATTCTCCCGGCTTAAAAACCATTGAAGATGCGCTCGAGATGCGCAGACGAATTTTAGATACCTTTGAAAAGGCAGAAACAAAATTAAAGCAGACAGGTGATAAAACACCATTAAATTTTATAGTGATCGGTGGAGGACCAACAGGTATAGAATTAACAGGCGCACTTGCAGAATTAAGCAAAATTGCATTAAAAAATGATTTCAGAAAAATTCATCCGGATAGAGCAAAAATATATTTGATTGAGGCTGGCGAAAGTATTTTACCGGGATTTCCATCAAAGCTGATAAATGGAGCAGAAAAATCATTAAAAAAACTTGGAGTGGTTGTTAAAACAAATTCGCGCGTAGTAAATATTGAAAATGATTTTGTTGAAATATCAAGTACCGAGGGAAACAGTTCTATTCAAAGTACAGCAGTTTTGTGGGCAGCAGGCATCAAAACAACCTTATCGTCTGATTTCTTTGAAGGCAATGAAAAGGTAAAAAACGATAAAACCGGACGCATTATTGTCAATGAGTTTTTATCTATTGATGACTATCCGGATGTATTTATAATCGGCGATCTTGCAAACTTTTCACATCAAACCGGTAAACCACTGCCTGGCACTGCACCGGTTGCAATGCAGCAGGGTCGTTATGCTGCCAAGAAGATTAAAGCCGAATTAAGTAATAAATCTATTAATCCATTTACATATAAAAATAAAGGTACACTTGCAGTAATAGGTCGCAATTCAGCAATTGCTGATTTTGGATTTATACAGCTAACTGGGTTTATAGCGTGGGCGCTCTGGGTATTTGTTCATATTGGTTACTTAGCCGGTTTCAAAAATAAAATTATTGTGATGACACAATGGGCATGGAATTATTTTGGGCAGAAATTAACTGCACGGATAATCTATGGAAAGTAGTTTTTAAATATTAAGATTTATTTCAAGTTACTTAACAGGACTAAAATAGGTTTAAATTTTCAATTTAACTCAATCATTATCAACTAAAAAATGAAAGGCAACAACATGAAACACATGTTTAACTTACTTTTAATATTCGTCCTATTTCTTGGTACGAATGTTTTAATGTCCCAGGGTCATGGTGGTCACGGTGGTCATCACAATCCCGATTCACTCGAAATAGTTACAGTTGAAGGATACGCAATTGTAGATACAACTTTTATGCATCCAATGTATTATCTGGATGTAGATAATAACGGAGTTGAAGATTATCATCTTAACTTTGGTCCTTATTGGTATGAACCTGATAGCAGTAATGCTACCAGACCGAATGATGGAGATTTTATAACTATCACCGGTGGATTGGTTGATTCTTCAATGATGAATATTCCTTCAATAATCGTTTACGAAATCAACGGTGAATTTTGGCGCGATCCTTATACCTCTTTCTGGAATCACATGGGACATCATGGAGCTAACGGCGGACACAATATGGATAGCTGCCATACATCGGGTTTCGGATGGATGCACGATCCTCCGCAAAGCATTTCTGTTTCTGGGTATGCACTTGTAGATACAACATTTATGATGGAACATTATTACTTAGATGAAGATAATGATGGAACACCTGAATACTTCCTGAATTTTGGTCCTCCCTGGTATGAACCCACATCAGGTGCTACAAGACCTATGGAAGGTGACTTTATTGATATAGCTGGCGGTTTGATAAATAACGGTGGTTTTTCAATGATCATTGTTTATGAAATAAACGGTTTGTTATGGAGAGATTCTACCTGGTTTGGCGGACATATGGGTAGCGGATGGATGCACAGAAATATGACCCAGCCAATGCAGTTTAATACTTCATTTGATGAAATGGATTGGATAGAAATGAATCCGGGTTGGCATATGGGTGGAGGTCACCATGGCGGAATGCAGGATTCTCTCTTCTGCCAGATTTTAGAAACACTTCCTGGTAGTGTTAATACAATTGGTGATGAAAACGCGTTTGCAGGTTATGAAATAGATTTCTTCTTTGCTGGAATGATGGGCGGAGGAATGGGTAATATGGAATGCGGTGATCATATGGAATTTGGCAGCAGCGCAAATTTACAGTTCCATTATACTGATACTGAACTGCAGGCAAGAAATATTAATGAATCAACAGTGCAGGTTAAGTATTGGGATACTCATTCTAACAATTGGGTCATTATCTCAGGTGCAACTTTGAATATGGGAAACAACACCATCAGTTTCAGTACCGATGCTGTTGGTAATTTCTTTATTCTTACTGGAGACTCACCAACCTCAGTTGAAACTTCAGGTGATTTAATAGTTGAAGATTATATATTAAAGCAGAATTATCCGAATCCGTTTAATCCTGCAACTACAATTGAATTTACTGTAGGCAAACAAACAAATGTTAGCTTATCAGTTTTCAACTTGTTGGGGCAAAAAGTAGCTGAGTTAGTAAATGAACAATTGGAATCTGGAAACTACAATGTAAAATTCGATGCTTCCAGTCTTTCCTCGGGCGTATATTTGTATCAGCTAAGAACGGATCTAGTGACTATAGTCAAAAAAATGCAGTTGCTGAAATAATTGCTTACCTAAAAGTTCTAAAATGCCATCCCATTTTCTGGGATGGCATATTTTCTTAGTAATAATAAAAGTTCTATATTTGCACGCAATGAAAATTAAAAGAAATAATATAATTAAGAATTTTGCCCAATCTATTGTTATCAAAAGATACGTTCTGGCCTTATTCATAACTCATCTTGTGCTTGCCCATGTTATCCTTCAAAACTACATTTTGTGTTTTGAAAATGATGGTAGAGTTGTGCTGGAAAGTGTTTTGGATTTAGAGGATTGCTGCAATTCAACAAGTACAGTGATGACAGCTGAAATTATTGATTGCAGGACAGATGAAGATTGCAGTTTTTGTGAAGATGTAGCGATCTCAGAAAATTGCGATGAAGAATACTTAATAACTACAAAGCAAATGCAGCCGTTAATAGCTGTTGTTCTGTTTAGTAATAACGCTCCTTATCCGGTAAATAAAATAGAATTTTCTACTGTAAATAAAAACGAAATTAAATTCTCTCCCCAATTAGATTCATATAAAACCGTTCTGCTCCTTATTTAATACTACTCCATTTTAAAAGTCCTACAAAAAAATAAGCAATAATTTATTAGCTCAAAAACGGAGACATTATGCTCTTTAGAAGCGTATTAATTCTCTTGTTGTGTTGTACGGTTCTTTCAGTTAATGCACAGCAAGTGAATGATTCATTAGAAATTGATTATCAAAAAATTACGATTAAAGAGGCAGTTGAAACTGCATTACAAAACAATCCAAACTTAAAAGTATTTGAGTATGAAATTTCTTCTTTAGAAAAAATGAAAATACAATCAGGTCTTATTCCCAATCCCGAGGCTAGTTTTGAAGTAGAGAATATTCTTGGGGGTAAAGACTTAGGCGGTTTCAAAGGCAGCGAATATACTTTGGCAGCTAGCCAATTGTTTGAGCTTGGTGGTAAAAGAAGCAGCCGCGTTAACCTTGCAGATAAAGAAATTAATTCTGCTCTGGGAAATTATGAATTAATTAAGCTTGATTTGATTGCAGAGGTAAAATTAACTTTTATGGGTTTATACCGAATCAATCAACAAATAGAGCTTCAAAAGAAATTCATTCAAATAAATGAGGAAATATTAAAGACAATCTCTGGTCGTGTTAAAGCAGGTAGAACTTCACCTGCCGAAGAATCAAAGGTAAAGGTTGCTTTGATTAACAGCCGTTTAGAATTGCAGCGGCTGCAAAGAAATTATTCATCTTCCCAAACAAAATTAAATTCATTACTGAGTACGACAGGAATAAATTTTATTCCTTTAAC